>JAJYXX010000425.1 GCA_021801545.1 Chloroflexota bacterium
GATGGTTCATCTGGTAGCTCCCGTGTGGTGGCGATGTCGGCCGGGTGGCCGGGCTGGGTCCGCGGCGTCAGGCGTGGGCGAGGGCGCGGTCGAGGTCGGCGATCAGGTTGTCGACCGGGTCATCGTACGCCGAGGTACGCCGGGCCCTGGTGGTCAGTCGGGCGCCAGGGCGTCGGCGGTCCGCGGGGCGGGCACCGGCACCGTCGAGTCGGGCGGTCTCTCCGGATCGGTGGCGCGGGAGGCGCGGCTGCGGGCGGTGACGATGAGTGCGACGGCCACGATGATGATGGCGGCCGCGACGACCGTCCGGGTGGTGATTGGCTCGCCGAGGATGATCGCCCCGAGGATGAAGGCCACGACGGGGTTCACGTAGGCATAGGTGGCGACCTTCGGCAAGGGCGCCGAGCGGAGGAGCCAGACGTAGGTACCAAACCCGATGATCCCGCCCACGACGATCAGGTAGGCGAGCCCGAGCAGCGACGCGGCCGAGATGGCGTCGGGCCGGAACTGGCCGTATTCGCCAAGGACCAGCGCAACGGCGGCGGCACCGACGCCGCCGGCGATCATCTGCATCGCGGTGGCCAGCAGCGGGGCGCGTGGCAGGGTGGCCCGATGAGCCGAGTAGAGTGAGCCGGCACCCCAGAGGATCGGCGACACGATGATCGCCGCGAGACCAGCGGGATCGAGGCCGGCGGAGCCGACCGGGCCGACGAGCACGGCGACGCCGACGAGGCCCACCACGATCCCGATGGTGACCAGCGGGACGACCCGCTCAGCGAAGAAGAGTCGCCCGAGGAGTGCCACCCAGGCTGGCAGGAGCGCGACCACGAGCGCGGCGATCCCTGACGGGACGGTCTGCTCGCCCCACGCCACGAGCCCCATCCCGCCGCAGAGGAGGAACGTGCCAACCACGAACGAGTCCCGCCACTCGCGCCGGGTGGGCCGATGCGCCGCGACGTCACCGTGGACGATCGACCAACCGTAGAGCAGGAGACCGGCGACGAGGAAGCGCGCGGCAACCATGAGGTACGGGGGGATCGTGTCGACCGCGATCCGGATCGCGAGGTACGTGGACCCCCAGACGAGGTAGATCGTGACGAGGGCGACCCAGACAGCGAGCGCGCTCGGTGGCGCGGCGTGGCCCCGGTGGCCTGGCTGGCTCACGCCGTCTTCGCCGCTGTTGGATTAGTCAAGTGGTCCAAGGCCTGAGCATATCCGATGTGCGCGTCCGTGGCCAGTCGGCGCCCGAACGAACCCCCGGGGCACCGCGGCGAGGTCTCCGGCCCCCTCAACCGGCCGCCGCTCAACCGGCCGCCGCTCCGGGTCGACAATGCCGGCACGGCCGGTACCCGGCCGACAGCGCGTCGACCCGCGAGCGGAACCGAACCTCGTGGGCGGGGCGGATCCGGCGGGCGTTCCGGCACGTCGGCAGGCAGTACACGCGCGTCGTATCGGAGCCCAGGAAACGGATGCCGACATGGGCGAGCGCCTCGAGCCGCTCGAGGTCGAGCCCCTCGTCCATCAACGCCGCCCGCTTCCAGGCGCTGCCGAGGGCGTAGTCGCCGATCCGGCCGTCGGACCGGACGACGCGGTGGCAGGGGATGACGAGCGGCACCGGGTTCCGGCCGAGCACCGAGCCGACCGCCCGGGCCGCTCTCGGTCGGCCGATCTCGGCTGCCACCCAGCCGTAGGGCCGCACCTCGCCGGGCGGGATCTCGAGCGCCTTGTCCCAGACGGCCCGCTCGAACGGCGTCGCGTTCCGCAGATCGACCGGGACCGGCGCCCGCCGATCACCGGACAGCCGGCGCTCGATCGCCCGGCCGAGCTGCCCGGGCAGCGTGCCGACGCGTCGGATCGGGCGACCGAATGTGCCAACGAACCGCCGCTCGAACGCCGCCTCGTCGTCAGCGAGCGCAACGGCGGAGACCCCTCGGCCGTTGAAGGCGACGAACAGGCGACCGATCGGGCTGTCGAGCGGGGCGTAGCCATCGGCCAGCCCGACGGCGAGGAGGGTCGAGGGCAGGAGTGTCGCCGGCGCCTCCGCAGCGAGGTCGTGCAGCGCACCCTCGACGGCGTCCTCGATCATGTCGTTCGATCGCTCGGTCACCTCGTCACCTCCCGGATGCACAGCTCGCCGCCAGCCGAAGCCCGGTCGCCGGGTGCCTGTTCTTCGACCGCCCGCTCGTGCCGGAGCGCGGCCTCGTGGGCGGCGCGCAGGAGCGCCAGTCCTCGATGGACCTGGGCCTTGAGCGTGCCGGTGGGTCGGCCGAGCACCTCGGCCATCTCGTCGTAATCGAGGCCGTTCACGTGGCGCAGGACGACCGGCGCCCGATAGCGGACCGGCAGGCCGGCCAGCAAGGCCGCCCAGTGATCGATCGCCTCCCGCCGGGCGAACCGGCCGTCAGGCGAAGCGTCGGCCCCGGAAGCGATGACCGGGGCGGAGTCGCCATCGAGCCGGACAGCAACCGATCGCCGGACCCGTGCCCGGTTCCGGCACAGGTTGAGCGTGATCGTCGCCAGCCAGGCCCGCAGGTGCAGACCCGCGATTCGCTCGGCGTCGTACCCGGCCAGGGCGCGGTAGGCCCGCACGAACGCGTCCTGGGCGATCTCCTCGGCCTCTCGCGGATCGCCGGTGTAGCGCAGGGCGAGGCTGAACAGGCGGTCCTGGTGATCGACGACGAGGCGTTCGAACGACCCATCGAGGTCGCTGGTCAGGCGGAGCGCAAGGTCGTCGTCCATCGCTCACTTCAACACGCGGCGGGCTGGTCCGGTTGCATCCCGGTCCCCCGGCGCTCATGGACGCGGCCCCGGCGGCCGGATCTCTCGTCCATCCTACCGGCCGGCTGGGCTCGCGGCCCGCCCGGGAGCTCGCGGCCCGCCCGAGAGCTCGCGGCCCGCCCGACGTCCAACCCGCGCTACACTTGGCCGGCCGTGACCCTCGACGACCGCTTCGACGAACTGGTCTCCGCCCTCAGCGGGTTCTATCGGACATGGGTCGTCTACCTGGGCCTCGAGCTCGGCTTCTTCGCCACCCTGCGCAGTGCCGGGTCGGACGGCCTGACGGCGGATGAACTGGCGAACCGGACCGGCTGCCAGCTCGAGCCGTCACGCGCCTGGACACGCGCCGCACACGCCTTCGACCTGATCGGCGCGGCCGGCGAGCGTGCGGTCGTCGACGAGGACGTCGCCGTCGTGCTGCTCGACGAGCAGCGTCCCGAGTACCTCGGCGGGCAGTTCCTGGCCACGATCGTGGCCAGCCTCGATTACGAGCGGATGGCCGATTTCTTCCGCACCGGCCGGCCGTTCGTCAACCGTCCCGCGCGCTTCCGCCGGGCGATCGAACGCCTGACCGTCCAGGACATCGCTGTCTTCTTCGAGGAGGCGCTCGCCTTGCTGCCCGACCTCGTCGTCGCCCTGGCGCGAGGTGGTCGGGTCGTCGACATCCACTGCGGGGGTGGGCGCTGGCTGATCGCGATGGCCCGCCGGTTCCCGGACCTCGAGCTGGTCGGTGTCGAGTTCGAGCCCGACTCGGCCGAGCGCGCGGTGGCGAACGTCGCTGCGACCGGATTGGAGCGGCGGATCCGGATCGAGACGAGCGACATCCCGACGATGGGTCACGCCGGCGAGTTCGACCTTGCCTACTTCCAGTACGCGCTCCACCAGCTGGCCGATCCGGTCGGGTCGCTGCGGGCGGCCTGGGCGGCGGTGCGACCGGGTGGCCGGCTCCTCGTCCTCGACTGGTGCCTGCCCTCGACCCCCGACGACGACCGGACGCTGCTCGGTCAGCTCCTCTGGGGGATCCACCTCGACGAGCTGTTCATGGGGTCTCGGCTCTACCCGCGGGAGGGATTCGTCGAGCTGTTCGAGCGTGCCGGCCTGCCCGCGCCCGAGCTGATCGACCTCCCCTCGGGGGCCTCGCTCTTCGTCGCCGCCCGGGCTGGCTGAGAGCTGGCGCGCGCGGCAGTCATGGGGTCGGCGCCGCCGGTGCCGGTCGCACCATCGGCAGGCTACGGCGTAACGGTCACGGAGCCCTTCATCGAGGGGTGGATCGAGCAGTGGTAGGCGAACGTCCCGGCGCTCGTGAAGGTCTGCGAGTACGTCGCGCCGGTCGACAGCGCATCGCTTGTCACGGCGCCGTTGTCGAGGGTCACGGCGTGTCGGGCGCTGTCCTTGTTCGTCCAGGTGATCACCGTTCCGGCCGGAACGGTGATCGCGGCGGGATTGAAGGCGAAGCTCTTGATCGTGACCGCCGGCGCACCGGCCGCGGGCGCACCGGCGGTGGGCGCACCGGCCGCGCTGGCCGCCGCCGAGGGGACACTGCTCGGGGCGACGCTCGAGGCTGGTCCCTGGCTCGACCCGTCGCGCGGGCCCTCGTAGCCCTGGTCCGCGGCGGGACTCGGGTTCGACCCCGAGCTGGAGCCGGAGCAGGCGGCGAACGCGAGTGCCGCCGCGAGCAGGAGACCGATCGCGCTGATCGTTCGCATGGGACGCGTTCCTCCCGGGTGTGCGGTCGGGCAGTCGTGGCGCTCGCCACTGCGTGGCGGCCGGTGCCCGTGTCCGGTGGGTACGTGCGAGCGGGTCGATCGGTTTCGAAGGCTCGGTTCGCTGCCCACCCGGGACGACGGCGAGGTCGCGCGATGATGTGCGCGCCGGGTTGCGCGGGATGATGAGCGCCCCGGGCCCCGCGCGATCACCTGACTGCTGCCGATGATCCGGGCCCGGGTACCGGGACCGCCGCTCCACGGGCTCGACGAGGCCGCGTTCCGCTTCATCGAGGTCCACGAGACGCGCGCCCACGCGATCGGTGGCAGGGTGATGCGCGACCTCGGCGACTGCGTGCTCCTCCACGCGCCGCGCGACCGTGCCCCGTTCTTCAACCGCGTAGCGGCCGTTCGCTGGCCTCGTGACCCGGTGTTGTTCGAGCGAAGGCTCGCCGAGGTGTTCGCCCTCTTCGCCGGTCTCGACCGCCGACCGCACGTCTGGACCGCCCCCGCGTTCAACACCCCGGCGGACCTGGGGGCGCGTCTCGTCGATCAGGGCTTCAGGGAGATCGGCGCCGGTTATGTCATGGCCCTCGTCCGGGGCCCGCTCGGCGAACCACTGCGGCCAACGTGCGGTGTCACGATCGAGCGCCTCCACGGCGGTCCCGGTGTCACGGTCCGCGACGAGGCCGCGCGCGAGATCGGCCGGATCCTCGGCGAGTCGTTCGCGGTCGATCTCGACCGGTTCGAGGCGATCGAAGCCGAGGTGCTCGAAGCGTTTGGATCGCCGGCCTTTCACGTCTGCCTCGTCCGCTCCGGTGGCGAACCGGTCGCGGTCGGCAAGCGCTACACGTTCGACGGGGCGAGCTACCTCTCGTCGATCGGGACCCGGCCCAGACACCGGGGCCGGGGCCACGGCTCGCTCGTCACCAGGGCGCTGATCGGCGATGCGATCGCGGCCGGGTCGCGCCATGTCTATCTCGGCGTCCACGCCCACAACGACCGGGCGATCTCGGTCTACCGGCGGGCGGGCCTCGACATCGTGGGCGAGCGGGCAGGCGATTTCCTGCTCGCTCCGGGTACCATCGTGCCATGACCGACCGAACGTCCGTCGACCTGCGACCAGCCACGCCGGACGACGCCCCCCGGATCGCGACCTTGCTCTCGGACGAGGGCTACCCGGCTGGCCCGAGCGACATCGTCAGCCGGCTCGAACGGTTCGCCCCGCCCGACTCGCACGTGATCGTGGCGGCGCTCGACGGGGAGGTCCTCGGGTTCGTTGCCCTGCACATCCTGCTGCGCTTCGAGCACGCCGACCGGATCAGCCGGGTCCTCGCCCTCGTCGTCGACCCCGGCGTCCGCGAGCGGGGGATCGGGCGGCTGCTGATGGCAGAGGCCGAACGGGTCGCCCGCGAGCACGGTGCCGTCTTCGTCGAGCTGACGGCGGGCCATCACCGGCCGGACGCGCGCCGGCTCTACGAGTCGCTCGGCTACGACTCGACGGTGACGACATACCTGCGCAAGCGCCTCTGAGCGAGCCGGGGGGCGAGCCGGGGACGAACCCCGCGCTGTCGCCCGAGCGCCCCTTCCCGCGTCTGCGTCTCCGCACGACCGCCCGAAGTCTGCTCGCGCTGCCCTGGGAGCTGCCGCTCGCCGACTGGCCCGAGGACGGGTTCCGCTTCCGGCACCTGCCGGTTGGGCCGTCGCGTCATCTCGTCCGCTTCCTCGACGTCGACGGGACGATCCACGCCCTCAAGGAGATGCCGCTGCGGATCGCCGACCGCGAGTACGAGGTGCTTCGCCACCTCGAGGCGCTGCAGCTGCCTGCCGTCAGCCCGGTCGGGATCGCGGAAGCCCCCGAACGCGAGACGGCGATTCTCGTCACCGAGTACCTCGCCCACTCGCTCCAGTACCGCCGTCTCCTGATGCGCTTCCCGCTGGGACCCGGCCCCGACCGCGACCGGCTCCTCGATGCGATGGCCTGGCTCCTCGTCGATCTTCATCGGAGCGGTGTCTTCTGGGGCGACTGCTCACTGGCGAACACGCTCTTCCGGCGCGATGGCGACAGGATCCAGGCCTTCCTCGTCGACGCCGAGACGTCCGAGGTGCACCCCTCGCTCTCCGACGGCCAGCGAGCCTACGATCTCGAGGTGCTCGTCGAGAACATCGCCTTCGGGCTGGCCGATCTCGCCGCACTGCAGGGACGACCGGACGCCTTCGACGAGGCCGTCGCCGCGGCCGAGAGCGTGCGCAGCCGATACGACGCGGTCTGGGCGGAGCTCCACGAGGAGCCGGAGCTGCGGGCCGGGGATCGGTTCGCAGTGAACGCGCGGATCCGCCGGCTGAACGAGCTGGGCTTCGCGGTCGACGAGATCGAGCTCGTGCCGGGCTCCGTGCCCGGCCGCATCCGGATGCGGGTCGCGGTCACGACCCGGCGGTTCCATTCGCACCGACTCGAGCAGCTCACTGGGCTCGTCGCGCTCGAGGGGCAGGCACGGCTGCTGCTCAACGACCTGCGCGAGTACCAGGCCTGGCTCGAATCCGATGAGAAGGTCACGCTGACCCGCGAGGAGGGGGCCAGTCGCTGGCTGGACGAGGTCCTGCGGCCGCGCCTCGACCAGCTGGCGCCCGCGATCGGGCCGCACCGGGACCCGTTGCAGGCGTACTGCGACGTGCTCGAGACGAAGTGGCTCCTCTCCGAGCAGGTCGGCAGGGACGTCGGGCTCGACGCCGCGATCGAGCACCACCTGGCGCAGGGTGCTCCGGCGCCGGAGGGATCGGAGTCCGGGCCGGCCCTCGATCTCGACGCCGGTTCGGCCTGAGACCGGCGAGGCCACCTCGGACGGCCCTGGACGACCCGGGAGGGCCTGGGCGAGCAGTCAACGCCCTCCCCGCCGGGCTACCAGCGTTCCTCGTGGACGATCGCCGCGAGCGGCTTGCGGCCACCGGGGCGCAGCGAGGCGGTGAGCAGTCCCGGGTCGGCGGGATAGCCGAACGAGATGAGGAACTCGCAGTGGTGGTCGGCCGGATGGCCGAGCAGCCGGCGGGCGAGGTCCTGGTCGTAGACCGTCGCGGGGACGCTCCCGATCCCCAGCTCCCAGGCCGCGAGCATCATGTTCTGAGCGGCCTGGCCGAGGTCGAACATGATCGAGAACGGCGCACCGGGAGCCGGGGATCGGGCGTGACGAGCGCGACCGCGACGGCCGCCCGGGCCAGATGCCCGGCCCACGGGCCGACGGCCGCGAGCTCGGCGAGGTGATCTCGTTCCCGGCAGGCGATGAAGTCCCAGCGCTGGAGGTTCTTCGCGCTCCCGGCATGGCGTCCGGCGTGCAAGCGGTTGTCCTCGTTCGGTCCGTTCCCGATCGCGCCTGACGGAGGTCAGGCCCTTGGCCGGGGTGGGTGCTCCAGCGAGTGTGCGGGCGTTCGGGGTGGTGCGTGGCGGGCGCTCGGGTTTTTTGGGTTCGGGGGTGGCACTCCTCGTCAATGTGCGGCCTCGGAACGCTGTCCGCCTCGCGCTGGTCGGCGGTGCCGGACCAGACTCGGTCCAGGGCCTCGGACACCGGCCAATCCTCGCCGATGCCTCCGTGCCGCGCAGCATCGAGATTCGGGAGGTGCGCTCGAGGCTGCAGACCGCCTGGCCGCCGATCCTGGCGGACCGGACCTCTGCGTAGTGTTCCCCGTCCGGACATTGACGAGGAAGGCGGGCAGCGCGAGCGCCGCGGGCAGCGCGACGGCGTCCCGCGATGGCGTGCCGTGAGCGCCGCGGCGGCGTCGCGCGACGAGCCCGGGGTTGCGGGCCTGTCGTGACGGACGGGACCGGTAGACTTGGAACGTGCCACGACGCGATCCCTGCCAGGTCCTGGGTGTCCCGCCGGACGCCAGTCCGGCGGCGATCAAGGCGGCCTGGCGGCGGCTGGCCCGCGAGCACCACCCCGACCTGGCGATCGCCGATCCGGTCGCGGCCCGGGCCGCCACACGGCGGATGGCCGAGATCAACGCGGCCTACGAGGAGCTCCGACGCCGGGCCGAGAAGGTTGTGGGAGGGGGGTTCGCGCGTGCCCGGCCCGCCGGCGAGGCGGCCGGAGGAACGGCCGGCGCCCCGCGCCCCGGCGCCCCGCGCCCGGGTGCTGCTCGTCCGGGCGCGGGGCCGCCGCGACCGCGACCGGGGCGGCCGGTGACGGCCCGGCTCGACACGAGCGACACGTTCCGGCCGCGCAATCAGACAACGACCCGTCTCTCGCGCGGCAGCCATCCGCCCGGCCAGCCGCCGCCCCGTGCGCAGACGGTGGAGCGCGAGCCGCCCAGAGCGTCCGAACCGACCGGGCCGCTCCGCCGCTCGCGCGTCCGCCGCTTCCGACCGCCGGAGGCGCCGGCGCTCGAGCAGGCGCGCACCCACCAGATCGGGTTCGGCAAGTTCCGGGGTCATACGCTCGGTGAAATCGCCGCCTTCGAACCCTCGTACATCGACTGGGTCGCTGGCACCATCACCCGCGACCCTGACCTCGTCGCGGCGGCTCGCGTCATCCGTGCCGACCTCGACGCGCATGGCATTGTCCGAGTCCGCCGGGCCGAGCGGATCCGCGGTCAGGTGCCTGGCTGACGCGCCGCCGGCGACTCATCGTCGGCCACGCCGCCGGGTCGCCTGAACGCCGCGAACTTGCTCGAGGGGGCCGCGCCCGTCCGGAGCGCCATCGGGTCGAGGTGGTAGATCAGCCGGCCGAGCCAGGCGGCACTTCCGGGCCGCTCTTTCGAGCGCTTCGCCACGAAGCGCCACCAGCGCCCGAAGCGGCACATCGCCGCCGGCGAGCCGGCCTCGATCGGGTTGTTGCCGAGCACCGTCGCGGCCTCGAGCGCGACGAGGCGAAGGCCGGCCGCCTCGAGCGGTTCGCGATAGGCCGCCAGGACCCGGGCGCGCGAATGTCGATCAGGGTCGTATGGGCGCTCGTATTCAGGGTACAGAAGGATCGGTTCGGTCAGCACGAGCGACCCCTCGGGCGCGACGAGGGCCGCCACGTTGGCGAGCGCGCGCCGGAAGAGGGCGTCGTCGGTCACGTGGAGCAGGACGTTGTGGCAGCTGACGAGGTTGTATGTCTCGGGTCCGAGACCGGCCGGGTCGGTGATGTCCGCGACGCGGATCTGCCCGCGCTCGGTCCCGAACCGGGCGTTCAGCCGATCGACGGCCTCGGTGATGAGATCGCATCCGTCCACTCTGCGCGCGCCGCGCTCGCGCCACCAGGTGACCCAGAAGCCAGTCCCGGCGCCGACGTCGAAGACGCGCGAGGGAACGGGACGATCGAGCCGATGGCGACGGAGGAAGCGCGCGTGGTTGCGGGCCAGCGTCCGGTAGAGCCAGCCGTTGATCCCGGCCGGCAGCGCCGACTGTCCGACGGCCGAGAGGTCGCCGCGGCGATGGAGCTGCTGCCAGTAGTCGGAGGGCGAGTAGGGCATCGTGGCCGTATCATCGCCGACCACCGCGGGCATGTCGCGGCGAGCCGCGGTACCCTCAGGCCGTGTATCGTCTCCCGAAGCTGTCCCGCCGGGGCGGCCGACCCAGCGCGCTCGCCCTCCTCGGCGGCGTGCTCGCCAGCGCGCTCCTGCTCGCCAGCGCGCTCCTGCTCGCCGGCTGCGCGACAGCGGCCGTCAGCCCCTCGTTCGACCCGTCCACCCCGTGCACGGCGGACGTCCGCGTCGCGGGCGCCTACCCCGATCTCGAGGCACTCGTCCCCGCCCGGCTCGAGGGCCAGCCGTCGACGCGCCTCGACTCGGGTCGCAACTGCACCCCGACGAACCTCGGCACGCTCGCCGGGCACGGCATCAGTGAGCTTCGGTTCGCGGGCGGCCTCTGGGAGCGCAGCTCGACCAGCGGGATCACGCTCGCCGTCTTCGAGGCAGACGGGCTGACCGCGGCCGAGATCGGGGAGTGGTACGAGGCGAGCGCCCGAGTGGCGCGCAAGACGCAGGCGCTCGACCCGACTCGACCGCTGATCGACGGGCGCCAGGGCTACCGGCTCGACCTCCTCAACGGCGACGTTGCCCAGACCGTCGTCGCCTGGCCGTCGGCGGACGGTCGGGTCGTCCAGGTCGTGATCGCAGCCGACGTCCCGAAGCCGGAGATCGAGGCAGCGATCGCCGCCTTCCGGTAGCTCGCGCCGAGCTGCCGAGGACTCGCGGTTCGCCTGCGTTCGGGGAGTCAGTCGGCGCGTCGCCCGTGCTAGAGTCCGCGCCATGAGCGACCAATCGGACTGGGAGGTTCGACGCCGGGCCTGGGTCGCCGATCGACTCCGTGGCGCCCTCGAGCGGGCCCCCGAGCGTCGGGTCCGGTTCACGACGATCAGCGACGTCGAGATCGAGCGCCTCTACGGTCCGTGGGACTGGCTGCGCCGGCCCGACGGTGGCCCCGCCGGAGCGGGCGGCCCGACCGCCGTCGACCACCACGGCGATCCCCTGGCGAGCGGTCGCTGGGACGCCTTCGACCCCGCCCGGGACATCGGCCTGCCGGGTGAGCCGCCGTACACGCGGGGGATTCATCCGACCGGCTACCGCTCGCGCCTCTGGACGATGCGAATGTTCGCGGGCTTCGGTGCCGCCGAGGACACGAACGCCCGCTTCAAGCAGCTGCTCGCCGCCGGCCAGACGGGTCTCTCGATCGCCTACGACATGCCGACCCTCTACGGCTACGACACCGACGACCCGGAGGTCGAGGGCGAGTTCGGGACGTGCGGCGTCGCGGTCAGCTCGCTGGCGGACATGGAGGTCCTCCTCGACGGCCTGCCGCTCGACCGGGTGAGCACCTCGATGACGATCAACTCGCCCGCCGCCCCGATCTGGGCGATGTACATCGTGGCGGCCGAGAAGCGCGGCGTGCCCCGGGCTGCGCTCGAGGGGACGATCCAGAACGACATCCTCAAGGAGTTCATCGCCCAGAAGGAGTTCCTCTTTCCGCCTGAGCCGTCGATGCGACTCGTCACCGACACGATCGAGTTCGGAACCCGCGAGCTGCCCCGCTGGAACACGATCTCGATCAGCGGCTATCACATCCGGGAGGCCGGCTCGACGGCGGTCCAGGAGCTCGCCTTCACGATCGCCGACGGGATGGCCTACGTCGAAGACGCGCTCCGGCGTGGCCTGCGGGTCGACGATTTCGCACCACGCCTCTCGTTCTTCTTCAACGCCCACAACGACTTCTTCGAGGAGATCGCGAAGTTCCGGGCCGCCCGACGGATCTGGTGGAAGTTGATGGCCGAGCGCTATCGGGCCGAGAACGAGCGCTCGACCTGGCTGCGCTTCCACACCCAGACGGCCGGTGTCTCGCTCACCGCGCAGCAGCCGCTCAACAACCTCACCCGGGTCGCGATCCAGGCGCTGGCGGCCGTCCTGGGCGGAACGCAGTCGCTCCACACCGACGCGTACGACGAGGCCTGGGCCGTACCGTCCGCCGACGCGGCCCTCCTCGCCCTCCGTCAGCAGCAGGTGATCGCGGAGGAGACGGGTGTGGTGAACACGGTCGATCCGCTCGGCGGCTCCTGGTTCGTCGAGGGGCTCACGAACGAAACCGAACGCGCCGTCTGGCGCTACCTCGACGAGATCGATCGTCGCGGCGGGATGGTCCGGGCGATCGGCGAGGGATACCCCCAGCGCGAGATCGCCGATGCGGCCTACCGCTTCCAGCGCGAGGTCGACGCCGGTGAGCGCTCGATCGTCGGGGTCAACCGGTACGCCGACCCGGATGAGGTTCTGGCCATCCCGCTCCTCGAGGTCTCGGAGGCGTCACTGCGGGCCCACCTGGCCCGCCTGGAGCGGACACGGCGCGAGCGGGACCCCGAGGCGGTGGCAGCCGCGCTCGCCGGGCTGCGCGACGCGGCGTCCCGGCCCGGTTCGTCGGCCACGAACCTGATGCCCCACTTCATCCGCTGCGCGGCGGCCTACGCCACGCTCGGTGAACAGTGCGGGGTCCTGCGCGAGGTGTTCGGTGAGTATCGCGAGCCGGTCTCGGTCTGAGCAGGGGCTGTCGTGACGTTCGAGGCGGGCGGCTGGGCGGCCGACCCGGATCTCCTGGCCGAGTTCCTCGACGAGCCGAACCTGGCCCGGATCGCGACGATCGACGAGGCGGGCGAGTCGCACGTCGTGCCGGCCTGGTTCTGGTGGGACGGCGAGTCGTTCTACGTTGGGGCCCAGGCGGGTGATCACAAGGTGGCCAACGTCAGGCGGTCCGGTCGGGCCGGGATCGAGATCGACAGCGACGTCCGGCGCAAGCGCGGCATCTTCGCCCGCGGTCGGGCGTGGGTAATCGATGGCGAGGACGGCCAACGAGAGTACGTCCGGATCACCGCCGAGCAGGTCCGGCGCTATCAGCCCGATCGGCCGCCGCACGAGACGGCCGAACGCTACGCGCGATCCGGCCGGCCGGTCGTCATCGTGATCACGCCGGAGCGCCTGATCAGCTGGGGGCGCTGAGTGCGGCGCACGACCTCGGCCACAGCGGGCCGGGTCGTTCGATGCTGGACCGGATGGCCTACGATCGCCGGACTTGCTGATTGAGGAGCACGCGATGTATCTGGACGCACTCTCGTTCCTGGAGGACGAGCGCGACGCGTGGCGGCCGTTCGAGGCGCTCGACGCGCTCTCCGACGAGCAGCTCTCGCGTCCGCTCGAGGCTGCCCACGGTTGGTCCGGGCGGGATCTCATGGCGCACCTCGTGGCCTGGCAGCAGCAGGCGCTCGCGGTGGCGCGCGAGCTGGCGGTGAACGAGACGAGCCCGACGAAGGCGAGCGCGGACGCCGACTGGGAGACGCGGGGCGACGCGATCAACGACGAGATCCGGGCGACCTGGGCCGGCCTGCCGATGGACGAGGTTCGGAGGCGTTTCCGGACCGCCGCCGGCGAGCTCCGTGGCTACCTGACGGTCGTCCCGGAGACACGCTGGGTGAAGAGCGCCGAGTACCTCGAGTTCTTCCTAACCGAGACGATCGACCACTACGCCGAGCATCGCGACGACCTCGCCGCGATCCTGGCGGCTGCCCGCTGACGGCCGGCCGGCGCCCGGGCGGTGGTACCCGGCCGGTGCGCGAACAGGACGAACGATCTCGGGCCCGCCGGTAGCCCGGCGATGGAGGGGTGGCGGGCCGTCAGGCCTTCTGGCTCTTGGCGTACTGGCTGAGCCCGAACTGGGACTCGAGCTGCTCCATCGGTCGGAAGCCGACGACGCCCATCGGCTGCTGGCCGGGCTGGAAGAAGGCGATCGTCGGGATGCTCATGATGTTGAACGCACGCGACAGGCCCGGGTTCGCATCAACATCGACCTTCACGACGTCGACTGCGCCCTCGTACTTCTGGGCGATCTTCTCCATCTCGGGCGCGACCATCTTGCAGGGCCCGCACCAGGCGGCCCAGAAATCGACGATGACCGGCTTGTCGTTCTTGAGGACGAGCTCCTCGAAGGTCGCGTCCGTGGCTACCTTGATCTCGGCCATCAGGCTGAGGACCCTTTCTCCGCGTTGTCGCGGGCTGTCGCCGTGCCGGTCGTCTGGGCCGGTCGGAGTCGTCGACCACCTACCCGGCGATCGTCTGGATGAGTCGGTAGGCCTCGAGGACCCGAGGATCCGCGAGGCGATAGTAGACGGTGTTCCCCTCGCGCCGAGTCGCGACGAGCCCCGCGCTCCGAAGCACCGCCAGGTGCTGGCTCATGTTCGGGACCTGGCAACCGACTCGCACCGACAGTTCGCTCACCGAGAGCTCGCCTGCGGCGAGCGACTCGAGAACGCACAGCCGTTTCGGGTCGGCAAGAGCCCGTCCGACGGCGGCGAACCGCTTGCGGTCCGCATCCGACGGTCCCTGGAGTTCCAGCATGCCGGCAGTCTCTCACAACTTGCGCAAGTACGCAAGTGGCAGGTGGCAACGTGTGTGAAGGCAGGCAGCAACGTGCCTGGCGCCGTGGCGGAGGAGCGGCGGCGGTGGCGAAGCGGCGGCGGTGGCGAAGCGGCGGTGGCGAAGCAGCGGCGGTGGGACGCCCGTCCCGTCATCAACTCGCTCCTGCAATACTGGGCGGCGTGACCGACAAGATCGTCTCGCTCGAGCGGATCCTCGCGACCCGGGCGCTTCTCGCCGGGCGGGTCCATCGGACCCCACTGCTCAGCTCGTCGACGGCGGCGCATGTCGTGGCCGCGACCTCCGATGTGGCGATCGGCAACGGTCGCCTGTTCGCCAAGGCTGAGCAGCTCCAGAAGACCGGATCGTTCAAGGTGCGCGCCGCGCTGGCGCGAATCAGCGCCCTCCGGCCGGAGCAACGCAGCCGCGGCGTGATCACCCTGTCGGCCGGCAATGCCGGCCAGGCGTACGCCTGGGCCGGACGAGAGGCAGGCGTTTCGGTCGTCGTGACGATGCCGGCCGGTGCCGTCCGCTCGAAGGTCACCGCCTGCCTGGGCTACGGTGCGGAGGTCGTCCTCTACGGCGCCCATGTCGGCGAGACGTGGGCCCGGATGGAGGAGCTGCGCGACGAACGTGGGCTGACGTTCGTCCACCCGTTTGATGATCCGGACGTGATCGCCGGCAATGGTTCGGCGGGCTGCGAGATTCTCGAGGATCTGCCGGACATCGATGTCGTCGTCGTTCCGGTCGGTGGCGGCGGGCTCGCCTGCGGGGTTGCGGCCGCCCTGAAGGAGCAGCGCGGGTCCGTCCGGGTCTACGGCGTCGAGCCGGAGCGCTCGAACGCGCTCTCGCTCGCGATCACGACCGGCGAGATCGTGCGGATCGATCCGCTGAGCGTGGCCGACGGCCTTGGCGCACCGTTCGCTGGCGAATGGACACTCGCGATGGGGCGGCGCTATCTCGACGACATCGTCCTGCTGGACGATCCGACGATCCTGGGCGGGCTGCGGTTCGCGGCCGAACGAATGAAGCAGGTGCTCGAACCGGCCGGAGCTGCGGCGCTGGCGGCGGTCCTCTATGGTCGAATCCCGTTGTGCCAGGGTGAGCGAGTGTGCGTCGTTCTCTCGGGCGGGAACGTCGAGACGTCGCGGCTGGGCGAGCTGCTCGAGGCAGCCGCACCGCTGCCTCGCTCCCAAGGAGCTGAGCGCGTCCTGGGCGGCATCGGCGAGGAGGTTGAGGCCGCGGCCCCGCTCCCAGGGAGCTGAGAGGGGGCGCAGGAAGCCGTCGGGGGCTCACGTTCCTGGCCGACGCCGGCTCCCCACGCGGGCCGCTTGCCGTACCGTGCCGCCGGTTCCCCCGCGAGCAGCTTGCCGCACCGTGCCGCCAGCTCCCACAGCACGAGAAGGGCTATCGGGCGCCCTTCCGGCGGTCGGCGGCTGCTGATCGACCGCCGCCCGACCTCTCGGGCGACCGATCTCGTCGACGGCAGCATGAGAAGGGCTACCGGTGACCACATCGCTGTCCCGGAGGAGCTGTGGCTCGCTCGTTGCCGGGTCCTTGAGCACGCTGGCGGTCCGGTAATCCTTCTCGTGCTACGCCGCTCGGGATCCGACCCGGAGCCAGCCAAGGCCGGGACCAGCGCCGGATCCGACCCGGAGCCAGCCAGCGCCGGGACCAGCGCCGCCTACAGGCCGAGTTCGTCGAGGCGATCGTCGTCGATGCCCAGGTGATGGGCGAGCTCGTGGATGACGGTCAGGCGCACCTCCTCCTCGAGGCTGCGCGGGTCCGGGAAGTCCTCCTCGAGCGGTAGCCGGAAGAGGCTGATCTTGTTCGGGATCGGCACGGAGCCGGCGCCCCACGCCGTCCGAGGCACGCCCTGGTAGAGCCCGTAGAGCGTCTCGTCGTCGTCGAGTCCGCTCTCGCGGAGCTGCTCGAGAGTTGGTTCGTCATCGATGACGACCGCCACCTCGTCGAGCGCCGACGCGAACGGCTCCGGGATGGCGGCCAGGGCCCGCTCGACGAGGACCTCGAACGGGCGATGGAGGCCTCTCGACGGCCCAAGCGGCGTCCGGTGGTGGGCCCGATGAGACTGTGTTCCGCGACGACGTTTCGGCATGGCACCCGTATCCTACGGCCGAGATGGACCTGCCCGACACGGACGTGCCCGAGATGAACTTGCCCCTGGCCGCGGTCCTACCGCCCGACGCCTCGGCCGAGCCGGAGGCGTACGTCGTCGTCCTCGGCACCGAGCGGATCCACTTCCTCGACTGGGGCGAACCTGCCGAACCACACTCGGCGCCCGGAGTCCTCCTCATCCACGGGCTCGGTGGCACCGCCTGGGAGTGGCTGCCGGTCGCTCGTCGCCTCCGCCGGCAGGCGCACGTCGTGGCGATGGACCTGCGTGGGCACGGTCTCTCGGACGCGCCGACCAGCGGCTACGAGCCCGAGCAGCTCGCCGACGACGTGATCGCGGTCGCCGAGGGCTCGGGGCTGCTTCCGTACAACGCCGGGGACGCCGGGGACGCCGGGGACGCCGGGGACGCCGGGGACGCGACCGCCCCGCTGCCCGGCGATCGTTCCGGGCGCGCCGTCTTCGTCGGCCACGGGTTCGGCGGGATCGTGGCTGCCTGGGCGGCGGCCCTCCTGGGCGAGCGATGCGCCGGGCTCGTCCTCGTCGACGGGGGCTGGGAAGACGTTCGCGAGACGACCGGCCTGGAGCCCGACGACTGGCTCCGGGAACTCGCCGAGCCGCCCGAGGTGATGCGCTCGATGGCCGCCTTCCTGGCCGATCGAGCAGCCTTCGACCCGGCGACCTGGGATGCCGACCAGGAGCGGGCCGCCCGATCGACCGTCGTCGAGGTCGCGGCCGGTCACCTCCTGCCGGCCATCCGGCCCCACGCCCTGGCGCGCTCGGTCGAGGCGATGTTCGCCTACCGTCCGTCGCTCGTCCTGCCGGCGGTCGAGGCGCCGATCGTCGCCCTCGTCGCCGGGACTGGCGAAGGAGGGTTGCGGC
>JAJYXX010000024.1 GCA_021801545.1 Chloroflexota bacterium
GCCGGTGGCGAGCCGGGCGAGCGCCGCGAGCATCACCTGCGGCCCACACGCGAACGCCTGATCCGCCCACGCCTCGTACGCCGGCACGAGGTCGGTCACGAGCCCGTGGTGGCCGAGCGAGCCGTCGTCGGTGGTGACGACGTACTCGACCTCGTCGGGCAGGAGGCTGGAGGGGTAGACGTCGCGTGCGGTCGCGGCCCCGAAGAGCAGCACGACCTGGCAGCCGTCGTGGATCGCCTCGTCGACGAGCATCCGGACCCCGGCGATCCCGAGACCGCCGGCAACCAGCAGCAGGTGACGGCTCCGGGAGTCGACCTCGAACGGGCGCCCGAGCGGGCCGAGCATGTCGAGCCTGTCACCGAGTCGAAGACGCGTCAGCCAGCTGGTTCCGCGCCCGACGGTCCGGAAGTGGATCGTGACGATCCCGGTCGCCGGGTCCACGGTGTTGAGCGAGAAGGGCCGGCGAAGGATGAGGCCCGAGCAGTCGCCGGTCCGGACGTGGACGAACTGGCCGGCCCGCGACCCGCTCGCGAGCTCCGGCGCGTGGAACGACTGGATCCACTGGGCCGGCAGGATCTGCCGGCTCTCGACGAGCTCCGCGGCGACGAGGCGCATCGTCACGCGCGGTCGCGGTCCTCCGGACCTCCACCGTGCCCGGCCTCGCCCGCCGCGCCCGCGTCCTCCCCGCCGCCCTCCTCCTTGGCCTCCTCGGCCTCGCCGTCGAACTCCGGCGCCACCGAGGGGAAGGCTTCGGCCAGCGCGTCGGCGAGGTCGCCGAAGACGTCGGTCGGGTCGTAGAACTCGACGAGCTCCTCGGCCGTGGTCAGGATCCGCCACTCGCCGTCGGCGTCCTCCGGCACGACCTCGGCCCGGAAGCCACCGCTCGCCTGGAGCGTCAGGCGCTCATCGTCGTCGTCGACGACGATGAAATCGCCGAGCTTCGGGGTCAGCCGCGCGGCCGCCTCCTCGAACTCCTCGATCAGCTCCGCCTCGCTCGCCTGGCTTCGCTCCTGGAACGTGAGGGCGAGGTCGTAGAGCCGGTGGGCGGCGCTCTCCTCGTCGGTCGCCTCGCCGTTGCCCTGACCGGCGGCCCAGGAATCGGCGGCCGCGGCGTAGACGTCCTCGCCGTCGAGCCGGACCGTCTCGTCGGGGGCGATCCCGGCGCTCTCGAGCAGCCCCTCGGCTGCGGTGGGTTCGGGGGCCAGGCCGGCCGCCTCGCGCGCCGCCTCGGCGAACGCGGCGTAGATGTCGGCCGGATTGTACAGCTCGACGAGCTCCGCGGCGCTCTCGATCACCTCGGTGTCGCTCACCCACTCGCCGGTCTCGTCGTCGAGGTAGCGGCTCCGCGAACGGAACGTGAGATCAGGAGCCACCGACAGGTAGTCGGGGTCGTCGTCGATCAGCGTCAGGCCGCCGAGGTCGCGGATTCGTGGCGCGTTCGCCTCGAGGAAGCGCCGGAGCTGGTCCGCCGCGGTGACGAGGAAGTCGGTTCGCTCGAGGGCGGCATCGGCCGCGAGCTCGCCGAGCATCTCGTTTCGACTCGCATTCATCGCATCGTCTCCGATCAGGGGTGGAACTCGAGGTCTGGACCCATTCGTTCGCGCAGGAGCATCGAGTGATGGCGCTGGAAGATCCACTCCCCTGCCCGGTGGCCGAGCGCGCGCGTCGCCTCGTCCGCCTCCAGCTTGTCCAGCGTGGCGTAGTCGGGCAGGTCGAAGAGGATGACGTTGTCGAAATCCCAGCCGTGGGCGACGTTGTACCAGCCGAGGAACCTGATCCCGAACTTCTGCTCGTACTCGCGCACCTGGCGGGGAAAGAGCGTCTTCATGAAGAACTTGAAGAAGGGATCGCGGCCTCGACGGACACTGAAGTACGTCGCGAGCACGGGCACGGGTGCGAGGTCCTCCGAGATCGACGGTCGCTGGACGGAGGCTATTGTCGCACGTCGCCGCGGTCGTCCGACCCCGGGGCGGGAGGCTCGGCCGCCGGGGCTTCGCCGGGAGCGGCCGGGGCGGCGGACGTCTCGGCGGCGGACGTCTCGGTCGAGGGCGCCCCGGCAGCGGGTTCGCCGGCAAGCGCGGCCGCGGCTTCGCCGAGCAGCGGCGCCCCCAGTCGTTCGTCCTCGAGCTCGCCCACCGTCTTCGTCGCGCTGGCGAGCGGGCGCCGGCGACCTCGTCGGTCGGCGGCCACGAGCCGGAGCAGGAAGATGATCGTCTGCCCGGTCAGGAGGAGCAGGCCGATCGTGACGAACAGGAGAATCGCGCTGACGTTGCTCGGCCAGCCGAGCGAGACGCTGACCGGGGTGAGGACGATCAGGACGGCAAGAACGGTGACCTGGAACCAGAAACAGCCGAGGCCGGGGCCGCGCTCGGCGTCGAGGTCGGCGCCCTTGTACTGGACGGGCGGCGGCGACGGCCGCTGGACCGGGGACTGGCTCACGTCCCAACTGTACGGGAGGTCCACCTCGGGCGCATGACGGCCGGGCCGGGCGAACCCGTGGGGCTGACCAGGGTTCGGCTGCGCGGCCGCCCAGCACGTACCATGACGCCATGTCCGAAGGCGATGAACCCGTCGATCCGCGCGCCTTTCTCGAGCGGTTCGCCTGGCACCCCGAACCGGAGCTGATCGGGATCCGGGACTCTAGTGTCTCACGCCGGGCGCTCGAGCGACTCGGGGCGGCCGCCTGGTCGACCGCCCTCGACTATCTCTTCGACGAGGCGCTCCGCCGGGCGATGGGCGAGCCGACCGGCTACGCGGACCTCCGCCGCCGCTTCTTCG
>JAJYXX010000396.1 GCA_021801545.1 Chloroflexota bacterium
C
This sequence comes from Chloroflexota bacterium, assembly GCA_021801545.1. GTDB lineage: Bacteria > Chloroflexota > Limnocylindria > Limnocylindrales > CSP1-4 > JAKAHU01. The sequence continues at coordinate 2 of JAJYXX010000396.1, forward strand.
GGCCAATCCGTGTCATGGCCGACTCGACGAGCGGCCTCGGCGTGGCCGACTTCTCGAAGGGGGCGGCGTACCGGGTCGTTGGTGTGGCCGGCCAGCACGCCTCGCGCCGCGGCCGGCTCGACGGTTACCGGATCTGGCTGCGTGATCACGATGACGTCGAGCGGCTCGACAGCCAGGCCGCCGCCGCGGCCGATCCGTTCGCCGTCGGCCCGGCGGCGAGCCCGGTCGAGGAAGGCGCGGCCGGCGATCCCGGCGTCGTGGCGATCTCCCGGGCGGTCGCGGCACGGAGCGGCAAGGTCCGCGTCCTCGGTGTCGTCACGGTCGGCCCGGAGCTGCTCGACGCGAGCGGTCGACGGATCGTCATCGAGGACGCAACCGGGGCGGTCGAGGTGCTGCTGCCCGCCGGCGGGGAGCGGGTGTCGGTCGGCGACCGGCTGGAGGTGGCCGGGATGATGACCCGTGCCTACGGTGCCCCCAGGCTTCGTGCCACGACCGTCGAGCCGCGAGGTGCCCAGGTGACGCTGGCGCCGCTTGCCCTCCGCGCCGCGCCCGGTATCGCCCACGAGTGGCGACTGGTCCGTCTGAGCGGCACGATCGTGACCGTCCGCCGGCTCGGCGGCCGGTGGCTGGCGGAACTGGAGGTCGGCCGGGAGCGGGTGCCGATCGTCGGCCTGCCCGGCTCGGCGATCCCGTCGACCGCGATCGAGAATGGGCGGACGGCGACGATCGTCGGTGTCGTCCGGCGGCCGTACCCGACGGCGACCGACCGTCGGTTTGCGATCGTGCCCCGGTCACGGGGCGATGTGGCCCTCGGTCGGAGCTCGGCTGGTTCGTCGGTCACCGGCCGGGGGGCTGGCGTCGCCCCCTCGCCCGCGCTGTCGGGCGCCGGAGGCCGCGGTGCGGCCGGGACGGGGAGGGCTGCCGGCAGTGCCGGGGCGGGCGTCACCGGCCAGGCAACGGATCCGTCGGTGCTCGACGTCGACCTTGGCCTGCTCGCCGACCACCTGGGCGAGCTCGTTCGGGTCGGGGGTCTCGTCGTCACGGTCGAGCAGGACGCGGTCGTCCTGGACGACGGCACCGCCCGCGGCCGCATCGTCCTCTCGCGGGATGCGGCCGTCTACCTGCCCCTGCTCGGGCCGGGCGATGCCCTGAATGCGGTCGGCCGGGTCGTCGTCACCGGCGGTCAGCCCGAGGTGGCGGTGTTCGATCCGGCCGGCCTGGTCCGGGTCGGCGATCTCGGCGAGCCGGTTCCGGTGACGTCGACCGAGGGAGGGCGCGAGCCCGTCTCGGCGGACCCCGGCTCCGACGTCCTTGGCGCCGCGGCCGCGCCGGACGGGACCGCACCCGATCCGGTCCCCGCCGAGTCCTCGGGGGTCCGCGCGTCGGGGATCAACCTCGCCGCCGACGGGCACCCGGCCGGCACCCTTGTCGTCGTGCTCGGGGTGGTCTCGGCCGCCGCGCTCGCCTTCGGTGGCTTGCGCCGGGCCCGCATCCGCCGAGGGCTCGGCGCCCGTCTGGCGCGGCGACTGGCCACGTTCGTGGCCGCTGAACGGGGCGCCGTGCGGTGAGCCGGACGTCCGATAGGCTCGATCGTGCGGCGAGGCATGCTCCGGCGGTCGGCGCTGGACCCGGGGCCACTCTGGTGGACCCGGGCCGGGAACTTGCATCCGGTGTCGGGAGACCGACCGGCCCGAGCCGTCCGAGCCGGTCGGTTGGTCGGTTACTTTCACGTCGTGCAAGCCCCGGGCCGGAACGGGCCACCGGGCCTGAACGGGCCGCCGGACCGGCAAGCGGGGCCGTCTCGGTGAGCTCAGGCCAGTTGGGCAGCTCGATCGTGTCCCTGAAACGACCCGCTCGCAGGTCCCGGTTGGGCCACCCCTGGGCCGGTGGATCGGGCAACGGTTCGCTTTCGGCCAACCGGCACGGTCGGGGACTGGACCGTGCGTGCGCTGGCCGTGAGCTGGCCGTGCGCCTGCATTCGCTTGGCCGTGCGCTCGCCGTGCTTGACGCTCCGGAGAATGGCGGACTATCCTCGCCCGAGTTTCGCGCCAGCGAAGAACCATGCAGGAGCGAGGGACGAGGTCTTGCCGAACGCGGATCCCCGCGTCGCACTCCCCGCCGGAGAACGGCAGTACCACATCGGACTCGGACCGGGAGAACTGGCCGAGTACATCCTCCTCCCCGGTGATCCCGATCGGACGGCTCGGATCGCCACTCGCCTCGATACGATCGAGCTCGAGCGGCGCAACCGGGAGTTCGCCACGGTCACCGGCACGTATCGCGGCCAGCGCGTGTCGATCGTCTCGACGGGGATCGGCACCGACAACGTCGAGATCGTCGTGGCGGAGATCCTGGCGATCACGGAACGACCGACCTTCATCCGCGTCGGTTCCTGTGGCGCTCTCCAACCGGAGATCGGCCTCGGGGACCTGGTCATCACGAGCGGCGCGGTCCGTCTCGAGGCGACCACGAGCTTCTTCGTCCACGACGCGTACCCGGCCGTCGCCCACTACGAGGCGGTCGTGGCGCTCGTCGAGGCCGCAGACCGGCTCGGGCATCGGGCTCATGTCGGGGTGACGGCGACGGCTCCGGGGTTCTTCGGCGCTCAAGGGCGCTCGATGCCGCGGCTGCCCATCCGCTACCCTGACCTGGCGAAGGAGATGGCGCGCCAGCGCGTCCTCAACTTCGAGATGGAGGCGTCGGCGCTCCTCGTCCTCGCCGGGCTCGGCGGGTGTCGAGCGGGAGTCGTCTGCGCGGTCTACGC
>JAJYXX010000006.1 GCA_021801545.1 Chloroflexota bacterium
GGAGGACGACCCTGCGGCGAGGCGATCCCCCGGGGGACGATGGAGACCGGCCGACTATCGCACAGCGCTCGAACGAGCGTCAAACAAGTGGCCGGGCGTCAGACGCGCGGCCGGACGGCCCGCAGCAGCGCGTCGATCGGTTCTCTTTCGCCCGTGCCCGCCCGCCGGAGGACCTCGGCGCGCTCGACGATCAACCCCGGGAACTCGCCGGCGATCTCAGCCGGGATGAAGAGGACGGCCGGATCCTGGGGCCCCCGCCCACCCCTCGGTGAGGTTCGAGCAGTCGTGACTGACGACGAGCAGGACTCCGCCCGGGGCAAGCGCGGCGGCGGCCGCGGCGTGCCGGGCATCCCAGCGGCTGCGCTGCTCGGCGCGTTCGGCCTGGTTCATCCGGCCCCGACGCCGCGTGGGCGAGTCTGCTCCTCGCCGAGCCGCTCTCGGATCCGGGCGGCGGCACACGCGGTTGCGTGGCCGGAATACGTGTCGTTATGTCGGGTCCTCTCAGCTGGGGCAGGTGGCTGGGCGATCGGGCGAGCAGCGGGTCCTGCGAAGCTGGGGGGCGTGCGGTCCGCCGGGGCGTGGTCCGCCCGGCGTCAGACCTTCGGCGGCCGGTTGGCCGCCACGTGGCGGCTCCACTCCGAGGTTCGATCGTCACCGGTCACGGTGCTCCCGCGCCAGCCGCAGACGCACGTCACCGTCTGGGCGCGGTGCTTGTACTCGGCGATGACGTGCTTGGGTGCCTGGTCGATCGCCGGTGGCCGGCTGATGGGAGGGGCCATCGACTATGCGGCCTGAACCTTCGCGGCGCGCGGGCCCCGGGGGCTCGACTCGATCTCGAAGGAGACCTTCTCGCCTCCGACGAGCCGGTCGAAGTCGAGCGAGCGCTCGAGCCCGTCCCGATGGAAGAAGTAGTCCTTGCCGTCGTCGGCGGTGATGAACCCGAACCCGCGGTCGGCGACGACTTTCTTGATGGTGCCGGTGGCCATGTCAGCCTCTTTCGTCTTCTCGAACTCGACTCGAACGACGCGCGGTCGGTTCGAGAATCGACGTCGACCAGGCGGGGACCCCCAAGACGGGAGACAAATGAGTATACTCCCGAACCGGTCCTGGCGCGACCAGGAGGTGGCCGATGGTGCCCGACGCCTGCCGGTGCCGGTTGGTCAGGCGAGGGGGGGCCTGACCCGGCCGATCCGTCCCGCTCGATCCCCCGCTCCCGGTCGGCTCGCCTGCCCCCGTCCGGCCACGCTTGCCGCCCCGTCCGGTGGGCCGGCCGCCCGCTTCCTCCGGCCTCGTCTCCGCCCGGGTCCGGCTTGCGCCACATGCACATCACGAACCGACCGACCGGCTCCGTGGGCTCGGGCCGGTCGGTCTTCCGACACCGGATGCAAGTTCTCGTCACGGGTGGGGACGAGCGGACGCCGACCCTCACACCGGCGCAAGAACTCGACGGTCGGGGTGCTCGTGGTGTCGGTTGCTTTCACCGTGCGCAAGCCCGGTCGGCTTTCCGACGGCTGGTGCAAGGATCCGACCAGGGTGGGCCAGGGCCGACCGGAGCGGGCGCCCAGGCCCGGAACCGACCGGATCCCGCGCGTTGTTGGACAGCTGCGGCGGGGACCAGCCTCAATGGGCCGGGGTCCGCGCCGCCTCGCCCAACCTGTCGGTCGCCGGTGCGTCATCATGGGTGGGTGACCGAGACCGCCGATGCCATCGTCGTCGGGGCCGGCGTCCAGGGCGCCAGCCTCGCCTTCCACCTCGCCCGGCGCGGGGTGCGCGTCCTCGTCCTCGAGCGGGCGACGGTCGCGAGCGGGGCGACCGGGCGCTCGTCGGGGTTCGTCCGGATGCACTACGACCTCGAGGCGGAGTCGCGCCTGGCGTGGGCGTCGTTCCCGTACTTCCGCCACTGGAAGGAGCTCGTCGGGGCGGGCGACTGCGGGTTCGTCCGGACCGGGTTCGTCGAGCTCGTTCCAGCCCCGCTCGTCGAGAACCTCCGGGCGAATGTCACGATCCACCAGCGGATCGGGATTCCCAGCAGCGTCATCGGACCCGACGAGGTGGTTCGCCTTCTGCCGGGCATCGTCACCGAGGGCATCGTGGCTGCCGCGTACGAGCCGGAGTCCGGGTATGCCGATCCGGCCGGCACCGCGGCCGGCTTCCTGGCGGCGGCCCGTGACCGGGGCGCTCGCTTGCTCCAGGGCTGCCGGGTCGAGTTGGTCGTGGTCGAGGGCGAGCGGGTGGTTGGCGTGGCGACCGAGCGCGGCCGGTTCGAGGCGCCGGTCGTCGTCGATGTCGCCGGCGCCTGGGCGGCCGAGCTTGCCCGGACGGTCGGTCTCGATGTGCCCGTCCAGCCGTGGCGTCACGACACCGCGTTCTTCGGGTTGCCCGCCGGCCGTTCAGCCGACTTTCCGATCGTCATCGACAACATCGACGAGGTCTACTTCCGGCCCGAGGGCCGGGAGCTGATGCTCGTCGGGCTCGAGACGAACAACGAGATCGGCGGTTCGCCCGACCGGCCGCTGACCTCGCTCCACCAGGGCGCCGTCGAGGAGATGGTCGCCCGGGTCTGCGCCAGGGTCCCCTGGATGAGCGGGGGGACGCTCCGGACCGCCCACGGTGGCCAGGACGGAATTACGCCGGACCAGCGGGCGATTCTCGATCAGGCCGGGCCGGACGGGTTCTATCTCGCCTGCGGGTTCTCGGGGACCGGGTTCAAGACGGCGCCGGCGGTGGGTGCCTGCCTGGCGGAGCTGATCCTCG
>JAJYXX010000315.1 GCA_021801545.1 Chloroflexota bacterium
CTCCCGCGAAGCCCGGCGACTACGACGTCTACTGCGACACCTGCTGCGGCGGCAAGGAGAGTCCGACGATGCACGGGATCATCCGGGTGGAGGCGTAGCGGTGGAACAGCGCGTCCCCGCCTGCCACGACGTTCCCGCCCCAGCTCCCGCCCCAGCTCCCGCCCCGGCCGGACCGGTCCCGGAGACTCGGCCGGTGCCGCTCGTCGGCGGCTGGCCGCGGGCGGCGGTCGTGCTCGCCGTCGCGCTGGTGGGGGTTGGTGCCATCTCGGGAGCCTGGATCGCCGTCAGCCCGTTCGACGCCGCGGCGTTCGGCGGGCTCACCGTCCCGGTCGTGCTGGCGTCGGGGGTCGCCGACGGCCTGAACCCGTGCGCCTTTGCGCTCCTCGTCCTCTTCGCAACCTACACGCTCACGCTCGTCAACAGCGTCACTACCGACGGCTCTCCGACCCTGGAGGCGCGCCGCCAGCTGCTCGGCGCAGGCTCGCTCTACGTCGGCGCGGTCTGGATCACCTACTTCGTCATCGGCCTCGGGCTGCTGTCCTTCCTCGGCTGGCTGGGCCAGGACCACCTCGTCACCCGGATCGCCGCGGTCCTCGCCCTGGTGATGGCGCTCTGGATGCTCAAGGACATCTTCTTTCCGGGCTGGGGTCCATCCATGGCGGCGCCTCACGCGACGCATGGCTGGATGCACCGGGCGATCGAGCGAGGCGGCCTGGCCGGGATGCTGATCGCCGGCGTGCTCGTCGGGATCTGCACCGTGCCCTGCTCGGGCGCGATCTACCTCGACATCGTGGCGGTGCTCCACGCCTCCGGCGGCGGCGTGACCGGGCTCGCGCTCCTCGCCCTCTACAACCTTGCCTACATCGTGCCGCTCGTGCTCCTGCTCGCGGCCGTCTCCAACCGACGGGTCCTTGGCCAGCTCGGCCGCTGGAACCGGGCGAACTCGCCCTGGGTGAAGGCGGGGCTCGCGCTGGCGGTCATCGCAATGAGCTTCGGCCTGCTGCTCACGCTGTAGGGGAGTCCGGCCCCGGGCAGCCGCGGTTCGGCGATCGGCCGGGCGGATGGCGAGGATCTGCGAGACGGGCCGCGACGACGACCGTCCGCCGACCTGTCGTGGTCAGAGCGCAGGCTCGTGCGCAGGCTCGTGGGCCGGATCGTGCGCTCCCCCGTGCACCGGTGCTCCGTCGGCGATCGCGCATGCCTGGCGTGCCCGCCGGAGCTGGCGGCCGATGACGATGATCCCGACGAGGTTCATGCCGATGCCGAGCAGGAAGAGGGGCGTTCGGTACACGTTCAGGAAGACGGCGAACGCGGAGAGTCCCACGATCGGCAGCAGGTCGACGAGGTGGTGGGCGCAGCAGGCGAGCATCGCCGCCGTACTCGTGCCGGTACCCGCGGCAGTAACCGCGGCGCCGGCCCGGTGTCGACGATCGATGGTCCGCAGCTCGGCGAAGAGGGTGATCTGGACCCCGAAGCCGGCCGCGATGAGGCTCACGAAGAGCGCGTCGGCGCCGAGTTGATCGAGAGCGTGGGATGGACCCTGGGCGACGGCGATGATCCCGAGGTAGACCGCGAGCAGGAGGCCCGCCGCGATGAGGCCGGCCGCGATCGAGCGCAGGCCGATCGGGAGCGATGGCGGCCGTGGGCGGGCGAGCGCGGTCACGGCTGACCCCCGATCGTCCAGCGCAGAACGCGCTCCGGCGTGTCGCCGATGCCCGGCAGAACCAGTTCGATCCACTTCGCGCCCGCGAAGAAGCCGGCCGAGTCGCCGTTGAAGGAGAGGCTGCCCTCGCGGTGATGCCCGCCCTTGGGGGCCAGCCAGGGCCGCGCGGTGAGCGTGTCACCCCGATCGTTGCGCAGGGTCGCGGTCGAAAGGTCGAGGGCGTCGAGGTCGACCGAGTGCGTGTCCAGCTTGAGGTCGAAGGTCGCGCCGGCCGATGGGCCGGCCCAGGTCGCGACGACGGTTACCTGGCCACCTTCGCTGGTCTGGGTCATGCCACCGGCCGCCGCGTCACCCGCGGCCGCCGGGTCACCCGGCGCCGGAGATGACGGGCGTGGGCTGATCGAGCTCGCCGGTACCGCCGACTGACTGCATGCGGCAAGGAGGAGCGCCATCGGGAGGAACACGGGGAGGAGTCGTCTCATGGCTCGTACCCTCGGCGCCCAACCTGAGAGAGCGATGAGCCACGACTGAGGAGTGACTGACAGGCGATGTTCACCGACTCGCCGCTGCCGGGAATCCCGAACGCCGGCTCGCGCCGGCGTTCGGGTTGGTGCCCGGCCGAACCGTCAGCGCGACGGAGTCGGGGCTGGGCTCGGCGTCGCCTCGCCATGGATCCGGTCGTGAAGTTTCTCCATCTGACTCCAGTCGACTGTTCCGTTCGCGACCATCGTGTCGTGGAGCTTCTGCATCTCGGCGAGGGTTTCGGCGTCGAGCGCGCCGGGGTTCATCGAACCCATGGCGGCGCCGCCCATCATGTTCTGCATCCCCTGCCAGCCCTGGCCGGCCTGGCCGCCCATCATGTTCTGCCAGCCGGGCTCGGGTGACGATGCCGGCCCCTGCGCCGACACCAGCCCGGTCGCCCCGAGAAGAAGCGCCCCTGCCAGCAGGCCGCCGGCAATGAGCGTGGTTCGTGTCCGTGCCATGTTCAACTCCTTCACTTGATACCGAGCACGCGTCGTGCCTGCTCGTATTCCTGGTCGCTGATCTCACCGCGCGCGAAGCGCGCCTTCAGGATCTGTGCGGC
>JAJYXX010000184.1:0-1144 GCA_021801545.1 Chloroflexota bacterium
GTACCGTTGAACGTCCAGACGTTGACGACGAAACCGGGGGCGACCGTCATCAACTTCTCCTCGACGGTCAGCGTGATGTCGTGCGTCGTGCCCGGCAGAGCCGCCGGCGCCGTGGCGTCGTAGAGGGTGTACGGGGGAGCGTTCGGATCGGCCTGCGTGTCGGTCGCGGGAACCGGGCCGCCGTGGCTGGCACCGCCACTCGCCGCGGCGGTGCCAGCGACCGTGACGCTCGCCTTCATGCCCGCATCTGCATGGCCCGGGATCGAGCAGATGAACGTGATCCCGCCGGTCGGGACGCTCACCTGGCCGGTCGCCGTCTCGCCGGCGTTGGCCTGGATCTTCGTCCCGTCGGCGAACGTGACGTCGTGGAGGATCGAGCCGGTGTTCGTGAAGCGCACCTCGTAGAGGCCCGGCTTGTCGACGGTGATCGAGCTGGGCTTGAAGCCGAGGTCGAAGGCCTCGACGGCGATCGTGCCCACGGTCTGCCCGGCGGCGGCCGGCGCCTGGCTCGCACCGGCGCCGGAGCCCATCATCCCAGAGCCCATGCCTGAGCCCATCATCCCAGAGCCCATCCCGGCAGCCGGCTGGCCGGGGGCGCCGGACTGGTCGGGGGCGAACGTCCAGGCGGGTGCGGTGCTCGCCGAGCACGCCGAGACGAGAAGCGCCGTCGTTGCCAGCACAGCCAGCCAGCGCGGGATGCCGTTCATGTACCGATCCTTTCGGGGCTTGCCGGTCGCTCGGGACCGATCATCGGGACCGCCCACTGTGTGGCGGCGATCTGGGCCAGGGACGCCGTGGCGAGGACCTGGAGGAAGGCCGACTGAGCGGCCGACCAGACGGGATGGAGCGCGCACGGCCGGTCGTCGCCGCACGGGCGCTCTTCGAGGACGCACTGCACGCTCCGGCTCGGGCCCTCGATCGTCTCGATCAGCTCGAGGAGCGTGAGCTCGGCCGGATCGCGCCGGAGTCGGTATCCTCCGAACTTGCCGCTCGTCGATTCGACGAGTCCGGCCCGCGCGAGGTCGCCGAGCACCTGGGGCAGGAACCGGTCGGGGATCGCCATCCGCTCCGCGATCCGACGGCTCGAGACGGGCACGTCCGGGCTCACCGAGAGGAGCAGGCAGGCCCTGATCGCGTAATCGGT
>JAJYXX010000184.1:1244-2746 GCA_021801545.1 Chloroflexota bacterium
CCTGGCGATCGGGTCCGCGTTCCTGCCGGCGCCCGAGCGCCGGGGCGCCTGGTTGCCGATCCACCTCGCCCTGCCCGGCGCCGCGACCGTCGCGATCGGGGCCGTCCTGCCGTTCTTCATCGCCGCGCTCGCGGCGGCCCGCCCAGGGCGGCCGGCCGTCCGGATCGTCGTGCTCGGGCTGCTCGCGTCGGGTGCCCTCGCCGTCTCGAGCGGGGTCTGGCTCGGCTCCGGGCCGATCGCGACCACCGGCGGTCTGCTCTTCATCGCCGGTCTCGTCGGGCTCGGCTGGCTGCTCGCCTCGATCCTCGGTGGTGCCCTCGGGCCGCAGCGCGGGCTCCTGCCCCGGGCGTACGCGGCGGCGATCGCCAACGTGATTGTGGGCGCCTCGCTCGCGACCCTCTACGTCGCCGGCTGGACGCCCGTCCTCGAGGCATGGGGTGGCCTGAAGCCGGCGCACGCCTGGCTGAACGTCTTCGGGTTCGTCGGCCTCGTCATTTCGGCCACCCTCGTCCACCTCTATCCGACCGTTCTCGGCACGCGGATCTCGCTCCGCCGCTCGATCCGCCTGGCGCTCGGGGGCCTGAGCGTGGGGCCGCCGGCCGTCGCACTCGGCTATCTGCTCGGCAGTGATCCGGTCGCCCGGGCCGGGGCGCTGGTCGTCCTCGCCGGTGCGGGGGCGCTCCTCTGGTTCATCGGCGAGGCGCATCGCGCCCGCGGTCGCTGGACGACCGATGCCGCCTGGCACCGCTTCAGCTCATGGTCGCTGGCGGCCGGCGCCGCCTGGTACGCGGTCGGGATCGCGATCGCGGCGGTCCGGGTGTTGGGTTCCGGCGCGGATCCGGCCGGCTGGGCGACCGACCTCGTCGCCGCTCCGCTCGTCACCGGGTTCGTGCTCCAGGTGCTCGTCGGATCGTGGACGCACCTGCTGCCGGCGGTCGGTCCCGGTGATCAGCGCCTCCACGCCCGCCAGCGGACGGTCCTCGCCGCCGGCGCGAATACCCGGCTGGCCGCCCTGAACGGAGGTGTTGCCCTGCTCGCGGTCGGGCTCTCGAGCGGGCTGACGTCGCTCGTGGTGGCCAGGGCGCTCGCCGCGGCGGGCGCCCTGTCAGGGAGCGTTGCCCTCTTCGCGCGGGCCGCGCTCCTCGGGGCGAATCGGGTGGGGCCGGATCCGGCCTCCGAGCCGGCGCGGCAGACTCGCCAGATCGGCAGCTGAGAGCGTCCGCAGCATCGCGTCCTGGGCGGCGAAGAAGACGTCGTGGACGTCGCAGTGGCCGTCCGTGCCACACGGCCCGCCGCGCAGGACGCAGGTGCGCCGGCGGCTGTCGCCCTCGACTGCCTCGACGACCTCGAGGAGGCTGATCTCCGCCGGGGGATACGCCAGCCGGTAGCCGCCGGTGCGGCCGGTCGTGGCCTCGACGAGTCCCGCCCGGCCGAGATCACTCATCACCTGGGGCAGGAACCGGACCGGGATTTCCATCTCCTCGGCGATCCGGCGGGCGCTC
>JAJYXX010000072.1 GCA_021801545.1 Chloroflexota bacterium
TCGAGGCGCTCGGCGAGGTAGGGCCGGAGCCAGGGATGGGCCTCGAACTCGAAGGCGTGGGTCGTCTCGTGGAGGGCGATCCAGGTGCGGAAGGGCTCGAGGGGCACGCCGAGCACTCCGGCGGTCTGGCGGATGTTCTCCTCGACGAACAGGAGGCGCCCGGGCGTCGCCTCGGCCGTCAGCAGGGCAAGATCGTACTGGCCCAGAACGCGCTGGCCGAGGAAACCGAGCAGATAGCCGATCTGGCGGGTCGTGAGGTAGCGGTTGGCGATCGCCAGCACGGACTTCGTGAGCCCTCCGCCGACCGGCACGATCTCGTCGAGCAGCCTGCCCTCGAGGCGCTCGATGAGCGATCGGAAGGCCTCGCTGTTCGCCCGGACCCAGCCGGCCCGGTCGACGACCTCGACCCGCTCGACGACGCCCGGCAGCTCGGTGCCGAGGAAAGCAACGAGGCGCGGCACGATCAGCTCCATCGCGGCCGCGTAACTCGCCTCGGCCGCCCGCAGCTCGGTGGGCTCGAGCCCACCGAGCGCCCGGTGAAGACGCGCGGTGGCGATCGCCTCCACCTGCGGCCAATCGACGAGGCCACGGCGGGCGGACCGTTCGGCCCGCCTCGTGAGCACGGTGACCAGCGCGCCGAGCACCGAGCCGACGAGGAAACCGGCCTGCCAGACCCGGTCGTCGCGCCAACCCCGGTCGTCGCGCCAACCCCGGTCGTCGCGCCAACCCGCCCTTCGACTCGTCATCGAACCGGCACCTCGAGCGTGACCTGTGCCACGTCGGGGAACGCCGAGCCGAAGAGCCGTCCGGCGAGCTCCCGGAACGTGGCCAGGTCGCCCGTCGTGAGCTGCAGATGCGTCGCCGGGACGACCCGCTCCTCCGGGGCGGTGTGGCCTGCCGCTCCTGGATCGGCCGCCGTGCCCCGGGTCGTGCCCGGTGCCTCCAGGCCGTTCATCGCCAGCACCTCGACGAGCGCCGACGCCGTCGCGGTCGCCGAATCGACGATCGCGACGCGCTCACCGGCCACGGTCTGGATGACCGGTCGCAGGAGTGGGTAGTGGGTGCAGCCCAGGAGGAGGGTATCAATCCGGGCCGAGGCCGGCAGCGGAAAGACGAACTCCCCGTTCGCATCGCGTTCGCCCAGGAGCGGGGCGAGCGCGTCGCGCATGACCGTCTCGACCTCGGGGCCTGCCAGCCGGCCGGCCTCGACGAGCGGCACGAGGGCCGGCGTCGCGTGCTCGTAGACCTCGATCGCCGGGTTCTCATCCTTGATCGCCAGGAAGTAGGCGTGCGAGCGGATCGTAGCCGGCGTACCGATGACGCCGACCCGCCGGTTGCGGGTGGCGAGCGCGGCAGCCGAGGCGCCCGGCCGGATCACCCCCAGGATCGGCAGGTCGTAACGGCGCCGGAGGTCGGCGAGCGCGACCGCGGTCGAGGTGTTGCAGGCGACGACGATCGCCTTCACGTCGCGGCCGGTCAGCTCGTCGAGGCACTGGCGGCTGAAGGCAAGCACCTCCTCGTCGCTCCGAGTGCCGTACGGGGCGCGGGCATTGTCGCCGAAGTAGATCGTCGACTCGTGGGGCAAACGACGAAGGATCTCGCGCAGGACGGTCAGGCCGCCGACGCCCGAGTCGAAGACCCCGATCGGACGCGGGTCGGACATCGCTCAGCGCCTCGCCGCGGCGGCCACCCGTCCGGCACCGAGCAGATCCGTCGCGGCGCGCACGATGTCCTGGCTCACCTGGGCCGACGGGTTGGCGAGCACAAACGGGACGCCCTCGTTGTTCGACTGGACGACGAGGCGCCCGTCCGAGACGACGCTGTACTCGGGGACCCGGCCGAGCGCACGGGCGAGATCCTCGGCCGGGATACCGCCCGAGGAATCAGCGCGGTTCACCAGGTAGCGGACCTTCGAGGCCGGGTAGCCGATCGAGCGGAACGTGTCCGCGACCGCGATCGCGTTGTGGATCGTCGTCGAGTCGTAGGTCACGATTTCGAGGACCGTCTCGGAGGCGTCGAGGAACGAGAGCGTGATCTCCGAGAGGACCGCGGTCGTATCGACGACGATCACCTCGTAGACGCGGCGCAGGAGCGAGAGGACCTTGTCGATGTCGCGGACGGTCACCATCTCGGCCATCTCGACGCGCGGCGGCGCGAGCAGCAGATCGATCCCCGACGGATCGCGCCACAGGACGTCGGCGAGATCCGATTCCTGGATCCGGTCGGTCGGCAGGTCGAGGAGCGACGGCGCATCGAGCGGGACCTTGAGCAGCGAGCGCAGGTCGCCGAACTGGAGGTTGCCGTCGATCAGGACGGTCCGGGAGCCGAGCTGCCCCGTCGCAACCGCGAGGTTGAAGGCGATCGTCGTCTTGCCGACGCCGCCCTTGGCAGCGTAGACCGAGACGAGCCGGGCCGCCCCGATCCGCTCGCTCTCGCGAAGCATCCGGTGAACCTCGCCGATCCGGGTGATCAAGTCGTAGCCGGAGAAGGGCATCGCGAGGACCCCGAAGATCCCCTTGTCGGGGTCCGGCTGGAGCGGGTTCTGGGGAACCGTCAGCGCGACGACCGGGATGCCGAGCGCCCGCAGCTGCTCGATGATGGCCGGACCTTTCGTCCGGCCCTGGAGGAGATGGTCGACGAGGACGACGTCGGGCCGGAGCTGCTGGGCCTGGGCAGCCACCTTCGAGCCATCCGTCAGCACGTCGAGCAGCTTGATCTGCGCCTGGGCGTTCAGGAGCCCGCG
>JAJYXX010000298.1 GCA_021801545.1 Chloroflexota bacterium
ACCCGCCCGTCTCGATTCTGCCGGCCGGCAGGTCGTCACGGTCACGGTCCGCAACGGATACCGACCCCGATCGATCACGGCCCGGGCCGACCTGCCGCTGCGGATCATCTTCGATCGGCAGGACGACGAGCCCTGCGGCGAACGTGTCGTCTTCTCGTCACCGCGACTCGAGCGCCGCCTTGCCCCGAACGGCCTGACGGTGATCGACCTGCCGGTGCAGCCGCCCGGAGAGATCCGCTTCACCTGCGCGATGGGCCGCTACCGAGGCCGGATCCGGCTGATCGCGGACGCGAACAGCTCGAGCAGGGAGCGCCCGGGACTCGGTGGAGCGTTCGACAGCCCGGGCAGAAAGGCACTCGTTCTCTGGCTTCTCACGCTCCCGCTGGTCGCGATTCCATCGATCGCACTGCTCGACCTCGGGATGGCAATCGTCATCGCGCTCGTCTCACTGGTGGCCTGGCTGGTCGGCTGTCGGTGGGCGTTCGGTCAATCGCGCACCCGCGCCTGAATCCACACCCGCAGCCAGGAGCCAGGTCGTGCCGTTCGTCATCGACATCGATCCCGTCGCCATCTCGCTGCTCGGCCTCCAGATCCGCTGGTACGGGCTCATCCTCGTTCTCGCCTCCGGGGCGGCGTTCTGGATCGCGCGCAGGGAGGCAATCCGCCGCGGGGTCGGCCCGGAGCTGGTCGGCGACGCCGTCATCTGGGTGGCCGTCGCCGCCCTGATCGGCGGCCGGGCGCTCTACCTCCTCCAGAACGAGCTCGGGATGCTCGGCTCGGATCCCCTGCACGCGTTCATGGTCTGGCAGGGCGGGCTCTCGTTCTATGGTGGTCTGATCGCGGGACTGGTCGCCCTGGTCATTTTCGCCAGGCGCCGGGGCTTGCCCACCCTTCTCGCGTTCGACCTGGCCGCCCTCGCAGCCGCCCTCGGCCAGGCGATCGGACACCTGGGCTGTCTGATCGGAGGGGACTCCTACGGCATCCCGACGAACCTGCCGTGGGGTGTCGTCTACCGGAACCCCGGGGCGATGGCGCCGCTCAACGTGCCGCTCCACCCGACGCAGGCTTACGAGTCGCTCGGGCTGCTCATCGTCTTCGCCCTCCTGTGGCGGTGGCGTGTTCCACTCGAGCGGTATGGGGCAGGCGTTCTCGCCGGCCTGTACCTGGTCGGCCTCGCGGCGCTCCGTTTCGGGCTCTTCTTCCTGCGTGACGAGCCCTCGCTTCTCCTCGGCCTGAAGACCGCCCAGCTGATCGGCATCGCCATCGGTGTCACCGGCCTCGTCATCGTGGCGGTCGCCGCGCACCGATCCACCGCGGCCCGCTCGTCGACGCTCTCGCTGGAGGTGATCGAGTCATGACCGCCCACGTCCACGACCATCGACCGGCCGACCTCTCGCCGGACCCCCCGGCACCGACGACCGAGATCGACACCCCAGCGCAGGCGGCCGGTCGCCGACGGCCGCGCTGGCTCGTGCCTGCAGCCGTCGCGGGCCTCGTCATCGCCGGACTCGTGGCGGCCGGGGTCCTGTCGCCGCTGGTGGTCCTGTACGGGGGCCTCGCGGGCGGGTGCCTGCTCATGCATCTGGTCGGTGGCCACGGCGGCCACGGCGGCCACGGCGGCGGGCCGACTCCTCCTCGGGGGACGTAGGCCCCTGTTCTCACGTGTTCCTCAGGCGACGCTCAGCCAGAGGGCGCACGCTCCACTGGTGGCCGGGCTGACGGCCAGCGAACCGACGAAACGAGACTGCAATGACGACCGCGACCCAGACCCATTCGACCGCCCATCGGGCCCCCGAAGCCGCAGCGGACCACGAACAGCAGGTCCAGGCCGCGACGCCGGCCGGCGACCGCCAGGCAGAGTACCGGACCCTGATGCGCAAGTGGTGGTTCGGCGCCGCCGTCGGCGCCCCGACGATGGTCCTCTCCTACCCATGGCTGATCCCCGGCCTGGCCGACCTCTTCCCGCGCGGCAGCAGCCAGCTGTGGGCGCTCTGGGTGGTGATGGGGATCGCCTCGTTCGCGGTCCTCGCGTACTCGGGCAACCAGTTCTTCAGCGGTGCCTGGGAGGCGCTCACGCACCGTTCGGCGAACATGCACACCCTGATCGCCATCGGGACCGGGACCGCCTGGGTCTACTCCACGATCGCGTTGCTCCTCCCCCAGCTTTTCCCGTCGGCGCAGATGACCGACGTCTACTACGACGTGACGGTCGTCGTCACCGCCCTCGTCGTCCTCGGCATGGCGATGGAGGTCAAGGCCCGCGGCCGGACCTCGGAAGCGATCGAGAAGCTGATCGGCCTGCAGCCCAAGACCGCCCGGGTCGTCCGGGACGGGACCGAGATCGAGATCCCGATCGAGGAGGTCGTCGTCGGCGACATCGTCGTCGTCCGGCCGGGCGCCAAGATCCCCGTCGACGGCGTCATCCTCGAGGGAACCTCGGCGGTCGATGAGTCGATGATCACCGGCGAGTCGATCCCGGTCGAGAAGCGGCCCGGCGACGAGGTGATCGGGGCCACGATCAACAAGACGGGTGCATTCCGCTTCCGGGCGACGAAGGTCGGCTCGGACACGGCGCTCGCGACGATCGTCCGGATGGTCGGCGACGCTCAGGCCTCGAAGGTGCCGATCCAGCGGATCGTCGACGTCGTGTCGGGCTACTTCACACCCACCGTCCTGATCCTGTCGGTTCTCGGCTTCGTCATCTGGTATGACTTCGGCCCGGCCCCCGCCTTCGC
>JAJYXX010000077.1 GCA_021801545.1 Chloroflexota bacterium
CCATGTGCCGCCTCCGCCAGCGTCGACCAGAACGGCCTCCCGACGCGCTGCGCGCGGAGATCGAGCCAGGCGGTCTCGAGCCCTGCCCGGACCGCCCGTCCCACCGCCCCCTCCGCGTCAAGTCGAGCGAGCGCGTCCTCGAGTCGATCGATGTCCGCCCCGTCCGGATCGTCCGCCCCGCCGAACTCGGCGACGAGCGCGTCGAGGAGCTCGCCCGCGCGCCGCTCCTCCCGGGGACCGGCCGCCGGATCGAGGACGACCTCGCCCGCACCCTCCACTCCATCCGCCCCGGCAAGCCGGACGAGCCAGAGCTCGCGCCACTCCCACGTCCGTACCCCGCTGACGAACGGGACCCGAAACGGGACGGCGTACCGTGCGGCCGTGAGGCGCGTGACGCTCACCCGGCGGCGCTCCAGCCGGCAGCCCTCACCCGGCGGCCCGCCCGCCGAGGGCGATCCCCGCCGCGAACAGGAGCGCGAAGACGAGGCTCAGCCGAGCCGTGCCTCCGAGGACCGGGTTGAGCCGCCGCGGGTCGCCAGCGGCCCAGACCTCCCGGAGGAGCGGCACGGCGAGGGGCAGGGCGAGCAGCGCCACGAGAACCCACGCGGACGCCACCCCGGCGAGGAGGAGCCCGACGGGCGTCGCGAACGCGACCCCGAGCAGGAGCGAGTACTCAGCGGCGGTCGCCCTCGGCCCGAGCAGGACCGCCAGCGTGCGCTTCCCCGCTGCCCGGTCGGTCGCGATGTCACGCAGGTTGTTCACGACGAGGATCGCCGTCACGAGCGCCCCGACCGGCACCGCCGCCACGATCGCAAGGACGCCCAGCGCGCCAATCTGGAGATAGGCCGTCCCGGCGACCGCCACGAGCCCGAAGAAGACGAAGACGAAGATCTCGCCCAGGCCATGGTACCCGTACGGCCACGGGCCACCGGTGTAGGCCAGGACGCTCCCGACCGCAGCCGCCCCGAGCAAGAGGATGATCGGCCCGCCGACCGTCGCGAGGTAGAGACCGGCGAGCCCCGCGAGTCCCAGGACGATCCCTGTCGCGACGACGAGAGCGCGCTCGGTCAGGAGCCCCTGCTGGGCCACCCTCGGCGGCCCGAGTCGCTCGGCGGTGTCCGCCCCGGAACGGAAATCGAGCAGATCGTTGGCCAGATTCGCTGCGATCTGCAGGAGCAGCGCGACCGCGAGGCAGGCGATGGCGGGAACCGGCCGGAAGACGCCATCCGCGAGCGCGACGGCGAGTCCCACGGCGACTGGACCGACGGCCGCCGGCAACGTCGCCGGACGGATCGCCAGGAGCCAGGTTCGCGCGCGTGAGGCGACGGCCGAGGGGACGGTCATCGGCCGTCGCGGGCTTCAACGCCGAGGCGTCCGACGGACCGGGTCAGACCCGGCGACCGAGCCTCGCGAATCTCGAACACGGTTGACATCTGGGCCGTCCCGAAGTGCAACATTATTGCACTATCAGTGCAAGACGCCTGCACTAGAGGCATGTCGTGGCAACGCTGTTCAGAACCGAGGCGGTCGAGCGGGTGCTCGGCCTCCTGTATCTCAACCATCAGCGCGAGATGACGCTCTCCGAGATCCTCACCGCGCTCGGTGGGACGGCGTCGCGGCGCACGGTGATCTATACGCTCGACCAGCTCGTCGCGGACGGCTACATCGAGAAACGCCGCTCGGGCAAGGGCTGGCCGGCTTACCGAGCGAACCGAGAGAACTTTCTGTTCGAGGAGCTCCGGTCGATCGCAACGAAGACCCTGGGCGGCTTCCGACCGCTCATGGAGGCCGTCCGATCCGACGAGAACATCGTTGCGGCGGCCGTCTACGGCTCCCACGCCAACGGCACCGCCAGGGCGACGAGCGACATCGACCTGCTCGTCGTCGTCCGGGAGGTCGACAGTCCTCAGGTCCTCCAGCTCACCCGCGCCCTTGATGATGCCGGAGAGCGCATCGGGCGGCAAGTCAACCTGAGGACCTATGGCGTCGACGAGTTCGATCGGCGCCGGACTGGCGGGTTCCTCGCCCGCATCCTGTCCGAACCGCTCGTCCTTCTCAAGGGCGATCTCGGTGCGTAGGTATCGGCCGACCGAGGCCGACCTGCTCGCGCGACTCCGCGAGGACGGGTACGCGTTTGACGACGAGACGGTCCCCGAACGAATCAGGATCCTGATCAACCTGTGCGAGCGTGATCTCACGGCGGCCGGGGTGCTCCTCGACCAGGTCGGGGAATCGTTCGGCGACCAGGTGCTGCAGCTCCTCGAGGAAGTCGGCATGAGGCTCGGCGAAGCGCTGGCCTTCGGCATGGGCTATCGACTCACTGAAGGCTCAACCGGCTACCACCGAGAGCGATCGGGGCACTGATCGACTACGTGGCGATCCACCTGCCTGCCGTCTCGGCGGAGGCGCGGGAATTCGAGAGGATCCGTCGGGCGCGAAACTCGGTGAAATACCCGGATGACCTGCTCGACTACGAGGAGACCACGCTGACCGACGCATGGCGCTGGTTCGCCACGGCGAGCTCGATCTTCGGGGCGGTCCGCGACGAACCGCTACGCAGGTACCGACTGCGACACCCGCCCCGAGCCTGACCAGAGCCCGGTTCATCGCTCCCGGCACCGTCACGGCCGGCGCGGGAAGCGCGAGAAGTCCGGCGGGCGCTTCTCGAGGAACGCCCGGCTCCCCTCGTGCGCCTCCTCGGTCAGATAGAAGAGCATCGTCGCGTCGCCGGCGAG
>JAJYXX010000165.1 GCA_021801545.1 Chloroflexota bacterium
TACCGTTCGCGCAGGATGTCGAGCGCCGTCGGTCGCTCGGGCTCCCTGCTCGTACCGCCACGGCTCACCGCACCGACAGCCCACACGATCAGGACCACGAAGCCGACCATCACGAGCAGGCCGCCGAGCATCCAGATCCACCCGAGCGCGCCGCCGTCCCAGCCATATCCCATCATGGCCTCTCTCCTTGTGCTGTTTCGTTCAGGGTTTCAGCCCGCATGCGTCAGTCTGTCCGGGTCACTTCAACCCGGAATGCCGGCTCGCGTCAAGACCTGGTCAAGATGGGTTGGCCCCTCGTCCTCACAGGGTCACCCGGAATCCCATCAGACGGCCACCGACGAGCAGTCCGGCGTGCGCGAGGCGCCGCTCCAGTGGGCCCCCGATCCACGCGCGTTCGAACAGCACCTTGCCGGCGTGCCAGACTCTCCCCGGCCGCCGCAGGTCGAGCTTCGGATCGGGCTCAGCGAAGAACCCGCCGACCGCGAAGGCCGCCCGCCCCGCGCCCGTCTCGACCCAGCAGAAGCCCATGCCGTCGAACCCGGCGGGCGCCGGCCGGCCGGCGAAGGTCGCGGCGATCTCCCGGGCGACGACGAGCGCCTGGGCATGCGCGAAGACGCCTGCCCGGGGGAGTGGCTTTCCGTTGGTCAGGGTGATCGTCGTCACATCGCCCACCGCGTAGACGCGTTCATGGGCGGTCTGCAGCGTGCTCCGCTCGACCGGGATCCAGCCCGCCTCGTTGGCGAGACCGGAGCCGTGCACCGCGGCTGGAGCGCGGTGGGGTGGCACGGCCGCCAGCAGGTCGTACCCGGCGCGCGTCCCATCGGCGAGCACCAACTCGGCCGCTGCCGGTTCGAAGCGCTCGATGGGACTCCTTGGGTGGAAGCGGATGCCCCTCGCCTCGAGGAGCCCGACGACGGCGACGCCCATCACCGGACCCGCCACGGGCATCGGCTGCGGCTCTGGGGTGAAGAGGTCGATCTGGCTCGCCTCGCGCAGGCCGCGCCGGCGGAGTTCGTCGTCCAGCAGGAGGGCCGCCTCGTAGGGCGCGGCCGGGCACTTGTAGGGCAGGGTGCTCACCGCGACGACCACCCGGCCGCCGTGGAACGATTCGAGTGCCCTGGAGCACGCTGCGGCCCCCTCGGGGGAGAAGAAGTTCAGGGCGGCATCCCGGTAACCGGCCACAGCATCGGGTGCGAGTTCGGCGCCGAGCGCCACCACGAGCGCGTCGGCGGAGAGGACGCCGGCCGTTGTTTCGACCTGGCGCGCCTGCGGATCGATCTCCCGGACCTCGGCCTCCACGAGCTCGACCCCCCGTGCCAGCAGCGAGCGGAGCGGTCGCTCGATCTGCTCGCGGCGCCTTCGGCCCACCATGAGCCAGAGGAGGGAGGGCTGGAAGAGGTGACGCGCCTCGCGCTCGACCAGCACGACGCGGTCGCGGGGATCGAGTCGACGCCGCAGCTCGTTGGCGGCCACCAGGCCGCCCACCCCGCCACCGAGCACGAGAACCGTCCGTCTGGCCATCAGAACGTCACCACCTTGTCTGCCCAGAGGGTCCAGGCCGTCAGCTCGGCCATGGACGAGCGGTGCGCACCCGCCACCAGGTCCGCGTCGATCAGGCCCCGTGCGTCCATGCAGGTCCCGCAGGCCCCGACGGGGACCTCCTTGGCGGCGAGCCCACGCAGCATCCGCTCGAGGTTGTAGTAGCCTTCCGGCGTCTTCTGGCCGGGCTTCGCACAGAAGACCGCGTCGGCCATCAGGAAGAGGCGCAGCTCGGTGCCCTCGGTCTTGGCGAGCGACAGCGCAAGGCGCAATCCGTTGTACGACCGTTCGGTGCCGTAGGGCGGATCGTTGAGGATGATCAGGGCCTTCATGGGTTGCGTGGGTCTCCTTCCTCCGGCGGACACGGCGTTCGACCGACCGGGCGCCTGGAGGGTCTCGTTTCCCTGTCTTCAAAGGATCGTTAGCATACCAGAGCGATGGGGAGGCGAGTCGCCCAGGTACCTCGGATCCGAGAGGTGAACAACGTGCCACTTGATCGTCGTGAACGAGCCGCGTCCGATCGCGAGGCGAAGGACGCTCTCAACGAGCAGTTCGCCCGGATCGGCAAGGCCTTCGCCAGCCCCCGCCGGGTCGAAATCGTCGACCTGCTCGCCCAGGGGGAGCGGAGCGTCGAGGCCCTGGCCGGACGGGCCGAGATCACGGTTGGGCTGGCCTCCGCCCATCTGCAGGTGCTGCGTCGGGCGGGTCTGATCGTGGCCCGGCGAGAAGGGACACGAGTGATCTACCGGCTCGCCGGCGACGACGTGTATCGGCTGCTCGCGGCAATCCGGGAGTTCGCCGCCGACCGCCTTGCCGAGACCGCTCGCGCGGCCCGGGCCTACCTCGGCGTTGCGGATCCCCTCGAGCCCGTGAGTCGCGAGGAACTCCTCGCGAGGGTCAAGGTGGGTGACGCCGTCGTGGTCGATCTGCGGCCCGTCGAGGAGTACCGCGCCGGCCACATCGCCGGCGCGCTCTCGCTCCCGCTCGAAGAGCTCGAAGCGCGCCTCGCGGAACTTCCGGCTGGCATCGAGATCGTCGCGTATTGCCGCGGACCGTTCTGCGCCCTGGCACCGCAGGGCGTCACGCTGCTGCGACGGCACGGGCTGCGCGCCCGCCGGCTCGAAGATGGCTTCCCGGAGTGGCGGTTCGCCGGCCTACCCGTCGCTGTCGGGCCTTCGCCGATCTAGC
>JAJYXX010000073.1 GCA_021801545.1 Chloroflexota bacterium
GCCGGGCGAGTCGCCGGTGCTGGACGGACCGCGCGGGACGGTCGTGGTGGTCGAGTGCTCGCTGACCGTCGTCGTGCCGGGGTGCGCGGGGGTCTTCGTCCCCGAGGTGGAGGTCGTGGTCGTCGTGCCGGCGTGGTGGCGGGCGCCGTTGTTGTGACCGGGGCCGCCGTCGCCGCCGATGCACGCGAGCGAGTTGGACCCGCACGACACCGACGCGCTGGCCGCGACGACCCCCAGGCCCGCAGACAGCACCCCGCCGATGACCAGCGCCAGTGTGCCGAGTATTCGACCTCGTGCCCGCATCGGAACCTCCCCGATCGCTCCACGCGCCCGACGCCGGTGCCGGGCGCGTGGATCCTGGCTGGGACCCTTCCGAGCGGTATCGGCTGCTCAGCGAGAAGGCGCGACGGAGTGCGACGCGGGGTAGCCCGAGGTGTCGAGGCTGAACGAGCCGAGGAAGGCCTTGACGACCGCCACGCGCATCGCCGCGGCGGTGACGTTCCAGGCGATCGCACCATCCCGGAAGATGATCCCGCCGAAGTAGTAGGGGCGGCCGCCGGCGCGCGTGATCCGACTGGTGGGAGGCTCGACTGCGGCGTGCCCGTCGATCACGAGATGGGCGTCGCCGCGGAGGTCGAGCGCTGGCGCCACGAAGCGCCGGGCGACCGCGACGCTCGGGCAGCGCCAGATGCGCACGACGAACGACGGCGGCAGGGGCGTCGAGCCGTGGTAGCCGTGGCCGTCCGTCGCGTCGTAGGAGGGCTGGGCCTGCGCCTGCGTGCAGGGCACCTGGGCGTAGTCCTGCCAGCGGCCGTTCCGCCCGGGCTGCCCGGTCAGGGTCACCGGCGTCCACAGCGGGAACGCCGCGACGAAGCGCGCCCAGCTTGGCCCGTAGGAGTACGGCGTCATCACCCCATACGGCGCCGGGAACGTCACCTCGTGCGCCTCGGCCTGCGCCTTCGTCGACCGCGACGCCGACGGCTGTGACGAGCACGCCGCCGCCACGAGCGCCACGGCCGCCACGGCCGCTGCGACGCCGAAACGTCGTGCCCAGGTCGAACGCGTCATCGGGCCCTCCTCCTCTGGTGCTCCGCTACGTGTATCGGCATGGCGGGGCGCTCGGTTCACTGTTCGGGGGGGCCTGGGGTTCAACAACAAGGCCGCTATGTCGCCGCAAGATAGGTCGACCTCGCCGCTGCCACCGCCGGCACAACGAAGCGGTAGAGGCTGTCGGTGACGGCGCGGGCGATGAGCGAGCTGCAGTCGTCCGGTCCGCCAAAGCCGATCGCATCAGCAGCGCTCACAGGTCTAGCAGGAACTTAAGTGCTCGGGCGATGGCGAAGCGCACTTCGTCGTTCGTCGTGCCGAGACGAACGACGAGTCGACGCTCCGACACCGACTTCACGTCCTCGCACTTCGCGTAGCTGACCTCGTCGAGCCCACACTCCCTCGGGTCGAGCTCGACGTGCGAGGGGAGCCCTCGCCGTCTCGTCGTACAGGGAACGACGATCACGACGCCGGCCGGGCTCTCGTTCAGGCCATCGGCAGACACCACGACTGCGGGCCGGCGGCCCGCCTGCTCGCGACCGATTGGCTCGCCGAAGTCGACGAGCCAGATGTCGCCCCGGCGGGCTCTCACCCCGAACGGTCAGCCAGCGAGCCGGCCTCCTCCGCCCGCTCGGTCTCGATCTCCTCCCACGCATCGGCATCTCGGCGAAGTTCCGCGTAGCGAGATGCGAGCCGATCGAAAAAGACCCGGCGCTCGAGAGCGTCCGCGGCCTCGTCGAGCAACTCCGTCATCGGCCGGCCCGTCACCTTGGCCAGTTCGGCGAAGCGATCCCGGGTCGCCTCGCTGACTCGGATCGTCGTGCTCATCGCAGGCAGTCTACGCCTCAGTAGACTGCCGCGGCTACTGCCCCCGCACCTCCCGACCGCCCTGCCACCGAGCGCGCCGGCCACGAAGGCACCCGGCTTCGCGGGGTTTCGACGGTCGCCGGCCCTCGGCACCGATTCCCCGCTGCCGCGCCTCGAGCAGCCGACGAGGCAAGAGGCAGCCCGGCCGCAGATGGCCGGGCTGCCTGCTTAGGATGTTCCTGCCCGGCTGAGATGCCGGACGCGCTGCGAGCGGATCTGCTCCTCGATGCTCGGATGAGCGAGACCCACCTCGTCAAGGACGATCGTCGTCACCGGCAAGCCGGTGCGGCTCACGATGTCCCGAGTCGCGACGACGCGTTCCACGTCCTCGCTCCCTGTACGCCACGATGCCTCGACGACGACGTAGCCACCAGGCGTGCCGTCCTCAGCCGGGACCACCGCAACGAGGTCCGTCGCGTTGAGGCACACGCCCTCGTCGTTGCTCAGGCCGAGCGTCTGCTCGAGCTCGAAGAGCTCATCGCCATCGAGGCGCCGCATGCGCGACACCTCCGCGCCGAATCCTCGCAGGACCCGTCGAGGGTGCGCCCTGAGCTCGCCCTCGAGCTGGTTCCCCTGGACCCGTCCGAGGTCGACGTCGACCCGGTCGAGCCGTCGATCGACAGCGTCGAAGCGTTCGTCGATCCGATCGAAGCGTTCGTCGACGCTACGGGTCAGATGTTCCACAGCCTCCGTGAGGGAGGCGAGCGTGCTCGCGAGCTGCTCGACCACCGCGGGGAGGTTGAGCAGCTCGTCGGTGAGCAGCTCCTTGCGAACGTCCGCGCGGAACTGGGCGTCGTCTCGAAGCGCC
>JAJYXX010000225.1 GCA_021801545.1 Chloroflexota bacterium
GCGCGGTCCGGATCGCGGCCCTCTCCGGGCTCCACGTCATCTACGTCTGGACCCACGACTCGGTCGGCCTGGGCGAGGACGGCCCGACCCACCAGCCGGTCGAGCACGCCGCCGCGCTCCGGGCGATCCCGGGGTTGTGGCTCATCCGGCCCGGCGACGCGAACGAGACGGCAGCCGCCTGGCGGGTCGCGGTCGCCCGGCACCGGGGCCCGGTCGCCCTCGCCCTCAGCCGCCAGAAGCTGCCGACGCTGCCCGGGACGGCGGAACGGGCGGCCGATGGTGTCGCGCGGGGGGGCTACGTCCTGCGCGAGGCCTCGCCCGGCGCGGCCGGGGCAGCGGTCGCCGACCTGATCCTGATCGCGACCGGGTCCGAGCTCGCGCTCGCGGGCGGTGCGGCCGAGCGCCTCGAGGCGGACGGGATCCGGACCCGGGTCGTCAGCCTCCCCTGCTGGGAGCTGTTCGACGCCCAGGACGAGGCGTACCGCGAGTCCGTCCTGCCCGGCTCGGTCCGGCCTCGGGTCTCGGTCGAGGCGGGCGTCTCGCTCGGCTGGGAACGCTGGGTGGGCGATGGCGGGGCGATCGTCGCGATCGACCACTTCGGCGTCTCGGCACCGGGCCCGACGGTCTTCGAGCGGTTCGGGTTCAGCGCCGAGCGGATCGCCGAGGTCGCCCGGCGGGTCGTCCGCGACGGGCTCCGGGGCCGTGTCCCGACCCTCGACCGGGGCCACGCCGGACCGCCCGCCGGGGACGGCGGTCGAGGCCGCTGACGGGACGGCGGTGATGCGGATCGGGTTCGCAGCCGACCACGCCGGGGCCGGGCTGAAGGCCGAGCTGATCCGCCGGCTCGGCGAGCTCTTGCTCGGCCACGAGCTGATCGATCTTGGCGGCGACGGCTCCGACCCGCAGGACGACTACCCCGACTTCGCCCGCCGGCTCGGCCACGCGATCCGCGACGGACAGGTCGAGCGCGGGATCCTCGTCTGCGGGTCGGGCGTGGGAGCGTCGGTGGCAGCCTCCAAGGTCCGGGGCGTCCGGGCCGCCGTCTGCCACGACACGTACTCGGCCCACCAGGGGGTCGAGCACGACGACATGAACGTCCTCACCCTCGGCGCCCGGGTGATCGGGCCGGAGCCCGCGCTCGAGTGCGCCCTCGCCTTCCTCGGCGCCCGCTTCAGCGGCGAGGCACGCCATCGCCGCCGTCTCGACAAGGTCCTCGCGATCGAGGCCGAAGAGCGAACCTGAGGCGCGAAGCGGTAGCGGCCGCGCGGTCAGGCCCGGCGGATCAGCGTCGTCCGGAAGCGGTAGCGGTCGCCCCGGTAGCTCATCCGGCAGATCTGGATCGGGCGGCCGGCGGCATCGAACGAACGCTGTTCCGCCCGCAGGACCGGCGCCCCGGGCGACAGCTCGAGGAGCGTCGCCTCCCGCTCGTCGGCGGCCGCCGCCTGGAGAACATAGTCGGCCCGGACCGGCGGGCAGCCGGCCTCCTCGAGCGCGGCGTAGAGCGAGGCGGTCGTCCAGTCGCGCTCCAGGAGGCCCGGGGCGCGGGCGGCCGGCACGAGGCTCCGGTCGATCCCGACCGGCACGCCGTCGAGGAGTCGCACCCGGTCGAGCTCGACGACCGGGGCGCCGGGCGCCACCCCGAGCAGCTCCGCCTCGTCGAGCGTCGCCTCGCGGACGTGCGCCGCGAGCACCCGCGCCGACGCCTGCAGCCCCCGCCGGCGCGCGACGTCGGTGAAACTCAGCAGCTCGTTCTCCGGCTCCTCGAGGCCGGCGCCACGGACGAGCCAGCCGCGACCGGCCGCCGACACGACGAGCCCCTCCGCCTCGAGCGCGCGAAGCGCTCGGCGGACCGTCACCCGGCTGACGCCGAAGCGGCTGACGAGCGCTCGCTCGGACGGCAGGTGGGCGGCGTCACTGAGCCTGCCGCTCCTGATCTCATCGACCAGAACGCGCGCGACCGCTTCGTAGCGCAGGTCGCCGCCGGGCCGGGCCTGGACGGTGCCGGATGTCACGAATGTTACCTCTTGTCCCTTCTGATGATACCGATGGCCGGGTCGAATGGTACCATTGGTCCGCTAGCTCTGGCCCGACGGCTTGCGCCGCTGCGACGCCCGGCAGAGATCGAGAGGAGAAGGAGTCACCCATGGTACCGATCCACCGCGACCGGCTCGGCTGGCGGGCGGTCGGGACGCTCGCCGTCGTGGCCGCGATCCTCGTGGCCGCCTGCGGCGGCGGAGCGTCACCGAGCGCCGGCCCCGTGACGCTGAACGCACTGTTCATGAAGCAGGCCGCCTACAGCGAGGAGAACGTCAAGGACATGACGGCGGCCTTCACCGCCGCCAACCCGAACATCACCGTCAACCTCGAGTTCGTCGCCTACGACGCCCTCCACGACAAGATCGTCACCGACCAGGCGGGCGGCGCCGGCACGTACGACACGGTCCTGCTCGATGCGATCTGGCCGGCGGAGTTCGCCAAGGCCCAGCTCGTCCGCGACATCACCGACAAGATCCCGGCCGAATACAAGACCGACGTCTTCGAATCGGCCTTTGCCGGCGCCCAGTACCAGGGCAAGTTCTACGCCGTGCCCTGGATCAACGACACGAAGTTCCTCTTCTACAACAAGAAGATGCTCGCCGATGCGGGCATCGCCGCCCCGCCGAAGACGTGGGACGAGCTGCTCGCCGACGCAAAGGCGATCAAGGACAAGGGGA
>JAJYXX010000166.1 GCA_021801545.1 Chloroflexota bacterium
GAGCCGGGTAGAAGCCGGCGACGGCGACCGTCGCGAGGTAGAGGGCAGTCGCCGGGGTGCGTGCCCCGAGGAGCTTGTCGGCGGCGAGAGCGACGAGCAGGAGGAGCGCGCCGCCGACGAGGGCGAGGATCTTCGGCTGGCGCCACCATGGGCGCTCGGCGGGCGCGGCCTGGCTTGCCGCCCCGGGCTCGATCGCCGTCGTCGTCCCCGCCGCAGTCGCCCCTGCGGGCGCGAGTGCGAGGCCAAGACCGGCCGCCTCGCGCTGAACCTGCTCGGCGGTCACCGTCCCGTCGTGGTCGACGAGGACGATCCCGGCGGCCGCCAGGACATCGACCGCCCGGACCCCGGGCAGTCGCCCGAGGGTCCCCGCGACGTCGCCGGCGCAGTCGAGGCACGAACCGCTCGTAACACGGAAGCGGTTGCGGATGGTGCCGCCTGCCACGGCATCGACCTGCATCACGCCACCTCCCGGATGATGTCGCGCAGGTCGAGCTGGTCCACGATCGCGAGCAGGTCCTCGCAGTAGTCACACAGACCCGGGCAGGCACGGGCGCGGGTCTCCAGCTCGCGGGCGAGCCGCTCCCTGGCGCTCGACTCGATCGCAAGGCTGAGGGCGCGCTCGAGGCCCGCCCGCATCGCCCGGATCTGGACGACGATCTCCGCCGGCGACGCTCCCGTATCGACCATGCCCAGGACGCCCTCCGCCTGTCCTCGAACGTAGCTCAACTGATTCCGCAACTTGCGATGTCCCGGCGCACTCATGGTCCTCTCGCTCCGATAGACACCCCAGGGGGGTGTCTATCGGGAATGCTAGCACCAGTTCGCGCCGGGAGTACCAGCCAGGTCCGACCCGCGTCGCGCGATTCGGACAGTCCGCCGTGGTGGTCGAGGATGATGGTCTTTGCCCATGAGCCCCCGGTCGGCGGTCTCGACTGCGACATCGGTCCTCATCGCCCCCCGCCAGGGCCGCGGGCTCCCACGGGCGTGCCGACGCTCGTCGTGGGTCGCGGCTCCGGCACGGGGTCGATCATGACTCACGGTGGACGCTCATCCAGGCGTCCCTCGATCGCGGGTCTCGAGTTCGGTCCGTCTCAGCTGTGCGCTCGGGGGAGGCCGTCAGCCGGCGACCTCGAGCGGGGCGCCTTCGCCGACGTGAACGAGCGCGTCGGTCAGGAGCCGACGGACATGGTCGTCGGCCAGCCGGTAGTAGACGATCCGCCCGGCTTTCCGGCGCGCCACCGCGTCCCGATCGCGCAGCAACCGGAGCTGGTGGCTCAGGGCCGAGACCGAGAGGCCGAGCAGGAGCGCGAGGTCGCAGACGCAGAGCTCCTCGGTGAGTGTCAGGGCATGAAGGATGCGGGCGCGGGTCGGATCAGCCAGCATCCCGAAGAGGTCGCCAACGCGCAGCGCACCGTCGGCCGACAGTGTCCGATTGAGGAGCGGGCGGACCTGGTCGGGATGGAGGCACTCCGTCTCGCAGCGGTCTTCCGAGAGTGTCGAACCGACTAGTTGCATCGTCGTTCAAGTATGCCACCTCAGCCGGGCCACGCCGCTGTGTTCACCATCGGGCATGATCTGGATCGATGTCGGAAGTGAAGTCGGGCGGGAGCCTCGCCCCGTGTGGACGGTGAGGTGCGATCCACGCGCTCACTTGAGCTGGGCCTTGTAGGCCTCCCAGGCTGCGCGTGCCTCGTCGACAGTCATGGCGCGGACCTCGTCCTCCCGAAGCCCCACGGTCAGGATCAGCCGTTGGACGAGCCACCCGGGAATCGTCGGTGCTTGTGGGGGAAGTGCCTCGGTCGCTTCGGTCGCTCCTCCCCGAACGACATCCCAGAACCGACCTTCGGTGACCCGCAGCTGGTCTCGCAGGATGTGCTTGAACAGGTCGATTCCGATCTCGTCCCGCAAGCCGTGCGAGACCTTCGTACGGAGGATGGTTCCGTCCGGGAGATCCTTCCGGTAGCGCCAGTGATCACCCGTCCGCCCGCGCCCGCGCCCGCGCGCGAGGTTTGGCTCCTCGGTCCAGCCGTCGCGCCCGACGAACGTCTTCAGGTCCCCGAAGGTCGCCAATGGAGCCGCTCAGGCTCCCGCTACGGCCGGGAAACGTGGTTCCCCCGCAGGCGTCGCGAACAGCAGATCCTCCCGCTCGGCGTCGCCCTCCGCGTACATCAACCGGAAGATCCAGGGCAGTCGTTTGACCATGTTTGGAGCGGAACGCAACGTTGCGTCTTTGGCGAGCAGGGCGAGAAGCTGGTCGATCTCCGCCAGGAGATCTTCCTTGGCCTCAGCGAACGTAGCGCCTCGTCCCCAGATCGCCAGCTCCGGCAGCCAAACCGCCACCGAGGAGGCCTCGAACAGCACCTCCGGTGCGAACCGGAACTGGCTCAGGAGGGCCTTGAAGTCCTCCAGGGAGAGCAGCACGGCAGGATCAGCCCGGCGACGATCGATCCGGGTGGGGAGGTGCTCAAGCGCATCGTCGTAGAGGTCCGCCAGGTCAGCACGTGCCCGGGAGTAGGTGATCTGGTGCATGGATGGCATGGTCGGCCATCCGGGAGCATGTGTCAAGTAGTACTAATTGTCTTGTGCGTCAAGAACGGCTGGTAAGTCCCTGACCTTCGTGCCATAGAAGGTGGCACGGCCGACCGGCAGTGTTCAGCCGTGAAGACCGCGCCGACCGCCGCCGCTCCCGAAAAGCGCAAGCTTGGG
>JAJYXX010000056.1 GCA_021801545.1 Chloroflexota bacterium
CCAGGGTCCACCATCGCCCGATCGTCGGTGGGAGAGCGGGAGGGCGCGGTACCGTGCCCGGGGCGCTGCGCCTGGTCCCGGTCGGGGTGATCGTCGCCCTCGGCGGGTTGGTCATGACGCCCAGGGACCCGCGGACCGGCGCCACCGACCCTGCGAACCTCCCCGTCCTTGTGGCGGGAGTGGTCGTCGTCCTCGCGTCCGTGGCTGCAGCGGTCGCGGAGTGGGAGCGAACCGAGAGCGAGCCGTCGGCCCGGGACGCGCTCGGCTCCGGGGCGCGCCCGCCGGTCTCGGCAGCGCCGGAGGCCAACCAGACGATCGGCCAGGTCGACGCCCGCGATCGATTCCGTCCGATGATTCTGCCGTGAGGCAGCCCGCCAGTCGATGCGTTCCGAGGTGACTCGGCAGCCACAGTCGATGAGACCGGGGCGAGCTCCTCGACATGACGCGGTGTCGTGCAGTTCACGGCCCTGATGACGACTCGCCCCGAGGGCCACCTGCGCGGCGGGCGCGGCCCGGAAGGACCCTCGCCACCGCGGCGATCTGCTCGGGCGTGACCCGGCAGCAGCCGCCGACGAGGCGGGCGCCGGCGGTGATCCAACGACGGGCCGCAGGCGGGTCCACCCCCGGGCCCGGTGCCCCCGTCCACGCTCGGGCGGTCGGATCCCAGCGCTCGCCGCTGTTCGGGTAGACGATGATCGGCTTCGTCGTCACGGCGGCGGCGCGGGTCACGAGTTCCTCCGCGTACTCCGGCGCGGTGCAGTTGACGCCGACCGCGACGACGCGGGGCGAGCGCCCAGCGAGGGCGAACGCCTCCTCGACCGGGACGCTGCTGCGCAGGTGCGCGCCGTCG
The DNA here is from genome assembly GCA_021801545.1 of Chloroflexota bacterium. Classification (GTDB taxonomy): domain Bacteria; phylum Chloroflexota; class Limnocylindria; order Limnocylindrales; family CSP1-4; genus JAKAHU01. The sequence continues at coordinate 851 of JAJYXX010000056.1, forward strand.
GCGCAGGTGAAGCTGAGCCAACCAACGGCGTCCCCGATCTCGTCGAGCAGCTCGACCAGCGCGATCCCCTCCTCGAGCTCCGGGATCGTCTCGCAGGCGAGCAGGTCCGCCTCGGTCGCGGCGAGGACGGCCATCCGCTCGCGGTGGAAGTCGCGGAGCGCGGCAACGGTCAGACCGTACCGGCCGCGGTACTCGGAACCGTCGGCGAGCATCGCCCCGTACGGACCCACGGACGCCGCCACGAGGAGCGGCCCGGGGTCGACCGGCGGCTCCTGCGCGGCGCACTCGACCCGGTATCGCGCCCGCGCCTCGGTCGCGATCGCCACGCTCCGGCGGAGGAGGCTGGCTGCCGTCGCATGGTCGATGCCGCGGGCCGCGAAGCCCTCGACCGTCGCCTGGTAGCTCGCGGTCGTGGCCACCCGAGCCCCGGCCCGGAAGTAGGCGAGATGGGCGCGGACGATCTCCTCCGGGTCCTCGATCAGCAGCCGGGCCGACCAGAGCCGGTCGGAGAGGTCGTCGCCCTGGGCCTCGAGCTGCGTCGCGAGACCGCCGTCGAGGACGACGACACCGTCGCGGGCGAGGAGCGGGCCGAGCGGATCAGGCCGCATCGCCCGGTGATTCTGCGCCCTGGCGCCCGGTGCGACCATCGCCGCCGAGCGTCACTCCGAACCGGCGGCCAGGTCCTCGAGGCCAAGGGCCTGGCGCGCTTTCGCCTCGTCGTCGACCGCGAACGCCATCTCGACGACCCCCGGCCGGCGCCCGACGGCCAGCGCGCCGAGAATGTTCACGCCCGCCCGGGCGAGCTTCTCGGTGACGTCGGCGAGGCCGCCCGGTCGGTCGTCGACGTCGACCACGACGGGCGAGCCCTCGATGAACTCGTGGCCGAGGCCGTGGAGAACCTGGCGCGTCGCGGCGTCATCGCTCGTGGAGATGAACGCGTGCGCGAGCGGCCCGCCGCCGACACAGGAGATCTGCCGGATGTCGATCCCTCGGGCAGCGAGCGCCCGGGCGAGATGGGCGAGCTCCCCCGGACGGTTCTCGAGCTCGATGACGAACTGGCGTCTCATCGCCGACCCTCCTGGTGCTCGCTGACTCCCCGGTCGAGACCCGCTTCGGTCGCACCCTTCCGCACTCATCAGCCTCTTCGAAGGAGCGCCGATCGGCCAGTGCCGAACGACCCATCGCGGAGGCGCCGACCCGCCAGCATCGCGCCGAAGCGGCCGCCGATCAGCCGCCGGGTCACCGGTCATCCGAGCCAGGGAGCCCCGCCAGGGCGCCAATCGGCGGCCGCCTACGGGATCGGGGCGGTGTCGAACAGCGTGCTGCGGAGCGGCGGGTCCGAGACGGGCGAGTAGACGTTGAACACGTACTTGAAGTACGACCCCGACACCGTCTTCGTTCCGGCCGACCCGATGAGCGTCACGGTGATCAGTCGCCCGGAGACGCCGCGCCGGCTCAGGTCCAGGCCCTGGAGTTGTCCGACCGCGGTCCGGGCGTCCTGGGACAAGATCGCGGACAGGGCGTCGAGCGTGTAGGTCCTCGTCTGCCAGGTTGCCCAGGGCGAACCGGCGTCGTACGAGGTGCCGTCCGGGGCCCGGTCGCTGATGCCCGACAGGTAGCTCACCGGAGCGGCCAGTGGTCGGCCGTCCCAGGCGACGTACACGTTCTCGTTGTTCTCGGTCGCCCCGCCCGCCGTCGAGTGGAACAGGGTGTTGGCCACGCTCGAGCCGGACATCACGACTGCCCCGGCCGTGGCCTGGACAGCGGCCGATGTGGCGGCCTTCTCGTACAGGGCGCCCAGGTAGACCTGCGAGCGCGTCGTGTCGTCCACATCGTACGAGCCGACACC
>JAJYXX010000407.1 GCA_021801545.1 Chloroflexota bacterium
GATGCCGCGGCGCTGGCCGGGACACGAATCTGGGAGATCGTCTGCCGGTGAAGCGCGGCCCGTATACTCGCCCCCAGATGGACGCGTCGCGCTCCGGCAGCGAACCACACGACGGTCGGTTCGATGGTCTCCACGCCGAGGCCAAGGCCGCCCTGTCCTACGCTGCGAACACGCTCCGGTCGGTGCGCGAGCGCTACCGCGAGGCGTTCGCCGTCGAGCTCGCGCGCTGGCAGGCGCTGCGCGACGAACTCGACACCCACGAGCGCCGTTCCCTCTCCCACCGCACCGCCCGTCCCGTCGGTCTCTCCCGCACCGGCAACGGAACAAGCAGCGCCACTGCCCCGGACCCGGCCGCCGCCGAGGCCGCCGCCGAGGCCGCCGCCGAGGCGGGCGCCGCTGAGATCGGCCTGCGGCTCCTCCGCGGCGAGGTCGATCTCCTGACGAACACCGTCGGCCAGCACCAGGCGGAGCTCTCGCGGCTCGAGCTCGCCCAGCGCAGCCTCGAGAACACCTGGCTCTTCCTCGAGCGGGGCGACACGAGCCTGGTCGGCCAAGCCGACCTGCCGACGCTCCCGACCGACGTCCAGATGCGGATCGTGGAGGCGCAGGAGGGTGAAAGATCGCGGCTCGCCCAGGAGATCCACGACGGCCCCGCCCAGGCGCTCTCGAACGCGATCTTCCAGGTCGAGTACATCGAACGGGTCCTCGACCAGGAGCCGCAGATGGCCCGCACGGAGCTGCGCTTCCTGCGCGAGCTGCTGCGCCGGGAGCTCGGCGACGTGCGCAGCTTCATCAGCCAGCTCCGGCCTCCGCGCCTGCTCCAGCTTGGCCTCGACGGGGCAATCATGGACACCGTCGAGACGATGGCCGCCCTCACCGGCCTGGCGATCGAGACCGACCTGTCCGCGCCGGCCGAACTGCTCGAGGAGGCTGCCCAGACGGTCGTCCTGCGGATCGTCCAGGAGGCCCTCCAGAACGTCCGCAAGCACGCGGCCGCGACCCGGGTCCGGGTCTCGACGCGTCTCGAGGCAAACGAGTGGCTGCTCGAGGTCCGCGACGACGGTCGTGGCTTCGACGTCGGCGCCGTCGCGGCCCGGGGACGGCGGAACTTCGGGCTGCAGTTCATGCGCGAGCGGGCCGAGCTGATCGGTGCCCGCTTCGAGGTACGATCACGACCCGACGGAGGCACGATCGTCTCGCTCGCGATCCCGATCGGAGAGGAGAGAGGATGAGCGCGATGGAGTACTCAGGACCCGAGCGGCGGCGTGGCGGGCCCGACCGCCGATCCCTCGGCGAGAAGATCCGGATCCTGCTGGTCGACGACCACGCCCTGTTCCGCGTCGGGATGCGCAACATCCTCGAGCGCGAGGTGGACTTCGAGGTCGTCGGCGAGGCAGAGGACGGCCGGGGCGCCTTTGACACCGCGGTCGATCTCTCGCCCGACATCGTGCTCATGGACCTCTCGCTCCCGGCCCCGAACGGGATCGAGACGACCCAGCGGATCAAGCGCGAGCTGCCGGCGGCGGGGATCATCGTCCTGGCGATGAACGAGGACGAGGATGCGCTCTTCGACGCGATCAAGGCCGGCGCGGCGGCGTTCATCCTCAAGGACGTCGGCCCGGACGACCTCGTCACGATCATCCGGCGCGTCTCGGCCGGCGAGTACCTGATCAACGACAAGGTCTTCTCCAAGCCGACCGTCGCGAGCCGGCTCCTGCGCGAGTTCCGCGAGCTCTCGATCTACGGCCAGGAGGCGGCTCCGATCTTCGCCCCGCTCTCGCCGCGCGAAGTCGAAATCCTCGACAACATCGCCCAGGGAATGACGAACAAGCAGGTCGCCTACGCGCTCTCGATCAGCGAGCAGACGGTGAAAAACCACATGAGCTCGATCCTGCGCAAGCTGAGCGTGAACGACCGGACCCAGGCCGTCGTCTACGCGATGCGCCAGGGCTGGATCCGGATGCCCGAGGATTGATGACCCGGACGGATGCGACCAGCCTCGCCGAGCGGGCGCGCCGCGAGGTCGAGACACTCGAGCGCGAGCTGGCCGAGATCGAGATGCTCGTCCAGCAGGCGACGACCGAGGCCTCGCGCCACGAGGCGAAGCGCGCCCAGATGGCGGAGAAACTGGCCGCGCTCGCCGCCAACCGCTCGACCGACCCGGCGGAGCTCGGCGCGCTCGCCGCCCAGGTGGTCACGCTCACGAGGCGCGCCGCGCTCATGGAGGCCCAGGTCGACGTCCTGACCGGCAAGCAGAAGACGCTCACCAGGTACCGCGATGCGCTCATCGGGTACGCCAACGAGATCGCGGCCCTCGCCTCCCGCACCGCCGAGTCCGGCGAGCCGGTCGGCTCCCACACCCCGGTCGCTGTGGGCGGACCGTCCGACGGGTCCGAGGGAGCCTCGCAGCCGGTCGTCTCGCGGCTCGTCCTCGGCGCCCAGGAGGACCTCCGTCGTGACATCGCCCGGGCGATGCATGACGGACCCGCCCAGAGCCTGACGAACATCGTCCTCCAGGCCCAGATCGTCGAGCGGCTCCTCGCCCAGGACCCCGAGCAGACACGGAGCGAGCTCCACCACCTGACGGCGATGGTCCAGTCGACCCTCGAGGCCACGAAGTCGTTCATCTTCGACGTCCGTCCGATGGTCCTCGACGACCTCGGCCTCGTGCCGACGATCCGTCGGGCG
>JAJYXX010000170.1 GCA_021801545.1 Chloroflexota bacterium
GAGCTCGGCCGAGCAGGCCGGGCAGTCGCGCAGGTGAGCGGCCAGGCGCCGGCCGTCGACCTCGCCCAGCGCGTCGAGCAGGTACGCCTCGATGAGCGGGCGCACCGCGGCGCAGTCGAGATCGGAGCCGGTCGTGAAGCGGGTCACACCCTGTACATGACCGCCGGGGCCGAAAAGGTTGCACGGGCGAGGGCTGCGTGGCGGGCGTGGGGAGGCGCGGCGGTCCGGGAGCTCGATCCGGAGATCCGCACCTACGCGCTCGCCACCAGCATCCCCTTGACCTCTTCACGGACGGCGACAGCGAGTTCGCGTGAGATTCCAGGGTAGTGCGACAGGAAGTCGTCGATGGACTGCCCGTCTTCGAGGTAGTCGAGCATGATCTCAACAGGCACGCGCGTTCCGGAGAAGACGGGCGTCCCGCCCTTGATCTCCCGGTCTCGCGTGATGGCCCGCTCTTCGTGCTTCGCTTCCATCGGTGTCGTCCTTCCGGGTGCGCCTCCCTCTGACGCGTTCACCACAGAGTATGGGGGTCGCCAAGTCTCCGGAGTCAACCTGATAAGCAGGAATGGGCCACATTGTTAGACGAGCCTCGTGCACCTTGTTAGACGTCCATCGTCCACTGACCTACCTCGTCGACACCTGATCGGCTCGGCCTCGGCACTCGGGTGGCGGGTTCCGCGCGATCACCACGTTACCGGACCACGTCGTAGCCGTGGGCTGCTGCGATCTCGCCGAGCATCGCATCGAGACCCGGGTGGCCGAGCTGGAGGTGCATCTTCGGGTGATCAGGGGGTGATCAGGGGGTGATCAGGCAACCCGATCACGGCTCGGTCGAAGAGCGCCAGTGACAGGCCGTGGAGACGCGGATCATGGGGGCGGCGCCGCCGGCCGCTCATCGACAATGGATCCAGGATGCCGTGGAGCCCCTCGTACTCCTCGTAGATCGCCTGCGCCCAGAGGCGGGCGGCGGCGGCGCGACGGGGTGCGCGTCGGGTGCGCGTTGGGCGGGCGCGTTCGTCGTCAACCGGGCGTTCGGCGTCGATTTTCCTCGTCAAAGTTCGGCTCCAGAACACTGTCCGGCTCGCGGCCCGGTGCGTGCCGCCGGCGTGCCCAGATTCCGCTCCTGATCCTCGCCAATGCACTCCCCACGCGCATCAGCGAGCCTTCTGCGCCCGATTCGGGGCTGCAGTCCGGCTCGGAGCAGCATGATCGGCCCGAACCTCCGCGTAGTGCTCTGCCCGTCGCACATTGACGAGGAAAGCAGGCGCGGCCGGGACGGCGCGGCCGAGCGCAGCCCAGTCGCTGGGGGAGGTGCTGCGTCTGGGGGGTGGCGAGTGACGACCCGCCAAGGTCCTTGCAGATCGCCGGGCGGCCTACCTCTCGAGTTCGGTGAGCAGACCGTGCGCGGTCACGAACAAGAACCCGGCGTAGTTGGTGCCAGGCCGCAGATGGTTCGTGTTCTCACTGACGACGAACCGCTGCTGGTCCTTGTCCAGCAGGTCGAAGGCCTGGAGGTAGACGGCTTCCGCGGTTCGCACGAGCATCGTGTCTCCGGTGTCGTCATTGACGACCGCGAGGTGCCATACCTGCTCGTCGACCGGTGAGACCCAGACGGCGGCGTCAAAGACGGGGCCGTAGGTCGCCAGGACCTGCGGTTCGGTCCAGCCGACAAGGTCTGCGAACTTCTCGATGATCTCGTCCCGGATCTCGTCACACATGACAACGTGGGCGATGGCCGGAAGGATCGCCAGAAGCTGCGAGGCCGCCCCCGCCCTCGTCTTCGACATCCCGTCTTGCAGGAAGACGCTCGTGTCGATGACGACGACCGGACGAGCCCTCCTCACGTGCTACTTCGTCTTCGCGCGGCGCGGGCTGCGAAGGATCGCCTCGACCTGCTCGGGCGTGAAGTCACGAACCGACGGGCGCGGTCGGCTCAGGGCATCCGCGCTCGACAGGACCGAACGTGGGATGCGTCGCGGCCCTCGACCGAACTTCCGCTCCGCCGGCAGCCAGCCACGATCCACCCAGTTGCGCACCGTCTGATCGGTCACGCTGAAGGCAGCCGCGATCTCTCTCACCGATACGTACGGCCGCATGGGCGCCACTGGTCCCGCCGTCGTAGCCCGCATGAGACGGCGGATGATCTTGGCCGCCTGCGGGGACGTGCGGCGCACGGCGGGCAGCACGGCTCGTACGGCCTTCTTGTCCTCTTCGGTCAGGAGAACGCTGCTGAGCCCCATGGTCGCTTCCCCGATACTGCAATGGCCAAGCAAACCATGCACTCAGACCTCAAAAAAGTCAAATCCTGCGCCACCCGCTGGACGCGGCGGCCCGCCCTGGGGCTCAGCCATGAGGCATCGGGTCCCGGGTGATCGCCGAGGGCTCGAGGCGAGCGGGCGGGTCGGTCGTCCGCGGGTGGGTCGCCAGGAGTTCGGGGTCGGTGGCCACCTTGAGCTCGGGGTCGGTGGCCACCTTGAGCTCGGGGTCGGTGGCCACCTCGAGCTCGGGGTCGGCGCCCGGAGCGCCCGACCCCTGGCCGTTGCCCACCGGGTCGACAGCCCCCCGAGGCTCCCGAGTGCCGCCCTGGGCATCCTGGGGCCGGCGGCCGATGACGATCGGCCGGCCGGGCACGTCGAGCCGGCCCGCAAGCTGATCACGGAGCAGGCGCGTCCCGCGCAGCAG
>JAJYXX010000359.1 GCA_021801545.1 Chloroflexota bacterium
ACGCCGGAATCGCCTGCGCGGCGAAGAACACCGGCATCGGCAACGGCCTGCGCGAGTACGGCCGGGCGATCCTGCGGCCCGAGGCCGACGGCTCGGTCACCCTGCTCCACTCGTGGACCGAGATGGGCCAGGGCGTCCACACCGCCCTCCGCCAGATCGCCTGCACGGAGCTCGGCCTGGCGCCGGAGCGGATCACCGTCACGGTCGACACGTCGCGCGAGCTCGACACCGGCGAGACGACCGCGTCGCGGGCGACGATGCTCGGCGGGCGGGCGGTGATCGAGGCGGCGCGGAACCTCCGGGCCGCGCTCGAACGGCGGTCGCTGGAGGAGTTGGCCGGTCAGGAGTTCCAGGGCGAGGTCGTCGTCGACTGGACGACCTCGCTCGAGGCCGAGACCGACGAGCCGATGACCCACTTCGCCTACGGCTGGGCGACCCAGGTCGTCGTGCTCGACGACGACGGACGGATCGCGAAGGTCATCGCGGCCCATGACGTGGGCAAGGCGATCAACCGGACGATCCTCGAAGGGCAGATCGAGGGCGGCGTCCACATGGGTCTCGGCCAGGCCCTGAGCGAGCGGTTCGTCGTGGAGGACGGCGTCCCGCGCACCGACACCCTCAAGTCGCTGAACATCATCCCGGCGTCCGGGATGCCCCCCGTCGAATGCATCCTCGTCGAGGAGCCCCAGCCGGAGGGCCCGTACGGCGCCAAGGGCGTGGGCGAGGCCGTCCTCGTGCCCACCGCGGCCGCCGTCGCGGGCGCCCTGTGCCGGTTCGACGGCCGCCGCCGGACCTCGCTGCCGATGAGCGATTCGGCCGCCGCCCGGGCGGCCGTCCCGAGACTGGCTCACCCCGCCCGCCGAGGGCCAGGCGAGGGTGCCGGCGAGACGGACCGGCGCGCCGCGCCCGCGGCCGCGGGCGGTTGCCGGCACCCGCCGAACAGGAGGACAGCCATGAGCCTCATCCTGACCAACGGAACCGTCGTCCGATCGCTCGACCCGCCGCGCGTCGAGAACGTGGACATCGCGATCGACGCCGACCGGATCGTCGCCGTCGAACCGTCTGCCCGCGGTCCGGGCGAGCGACGGGATTGCGGCGGCTGCCTCGTCATCCCCGGCAACGTGTGCGCCCACACCCACGTCTACTCGGCCCTCGCGCGCGGGATGCCCTACCGGCTCGACCCGCCGCGCAACTTCGTCGAGATCCTCCGGCGCATCTGGTGGCGGCTCGACCGGGCGCTCGACGAGGAGATGGTTCGCGCCTCCGCGCTCGTCGGGGCGATGGAGGCGCTCCTGGCCGGAACCACGACTCTTGTCGACCACCACGCCTCGCCGAACGCGATCGACGGCTCGCTCGACGTCATCGCGGCCGCGTTCGCCGAGCTCGGCGTGCGCTCCGTCCTCTGCTATGAGGTGACCGACCGGGACGGCCCCGAACGAGCCCGGTCCGGCATCGAGGAGAACCGGCGCTTCCTCGCCCGGGTCGGCGCCGGTGACGTCCCGCTCGCGCGGGGGATGGTCGGCGCTCACGCGTCATTCACGCTCTCGGAGGAAACGCTCGGCGCCTGCGCCGAGGCAGCTCGTGAGGCCGGCGCCGGCGTCCACGTCCATGTCGCCGAGGACGCCGCCGACGAGCGCGACGCCGAGGGCCGCTTCGGCATGCGCGTCGTCCCACGCCTCGCGCGGGCCGGGCTGCTCACCGATCGAGCGCTCCTCGCCCACGGCGTCCATCTCGACGCGGCCGAGGCGGAGGCGATCCGGGCGGCCGGCGCGACCGTCGCCCACAACCCACGCTCCAACATGAACAACGCCGTCGGCCGGACGCCGCTCGGCCTGCTCGGCGAGCGCGTCGCCCTCGGCACCGACGGGATCGGCGCCGACATGTTCGAGGAATCACGGGTCGGTTTCGTCAGGCTGCGCGAGGACGACGCGTCGACCGGCGTCGACTGGCCGCTCCGCCGCCTCGCCGAGGGGGCAAGGCTCGCCGGGCGGCTGTTCGGCGAGTCCGGGCTCGGCCGGATCGAGCCCGGGGCGCCGGCCGACCTGGCGGTCCTCGACTACGCCGCGCCGGCGCCGCTGACGGCCGACACGCTGGGCGGCCACTGGGTCTTCGGCCTGTCGGCCCGAACCGTCCGCGACGTCGTCGCCGCCGGGCGGATGGTCGTCGCCGATCGCCGCCTGACGCTGGTCGACCAGGATCGACTCGCGGCCGGCGCCCGCGAGCAGGCCGCGCGCCTGTGGCGTCGCCTCGATGCGATCGACGTCCACCCGTTCGAGCCGGAGGGGGTGATGACCCGATGATCGAGACATCCGAGAGAGGTCCCACGGCCTCCGCGCCGTCGCCGAGGGCGAGCCTGGGCATCGAGGTCTGCGGGCTGAAGTTCCGCAACCCGGTCCTGACGGCGGCCGGGCCGCCGGTCGGCGACGGCAGGGCGATCCTGGCCTGTGCCGAGGGAGGCGCCGGCGGTCTCGTCGCGAAGACGATCTCGACGAAGGCGGCCGTCGTCCCGACGCCGAACATGGCCGAGATTCCGCACGGGTTCCTCAACACCGAGCTGTGGTCCGAGCTGCCGCCCGAGCAGTGGATCGAACGCGAGTACGAGATCGCCAGGAGCGCGGGGCTGCCGCTCATCATCAGCCTCGGCTACACGGCCGAGGAGATCGCCCAGCTCGCCCC
>JAJYXX010000422.1 GCA_021801545.1 Chloroflexota bacterium
CCGATCCCGCCGCGGCCGCGCCTGTCGGCCGCGAGTGCCCGCCGGGGCCGCGCCTGCCGCGAGCGCCCGCCGCGACCGCGTCCGCCCGGCGCTGAACGGAGGACTCGCCGTCCACAGAACGGAGGACTCGCCGTTGACGCCTCGCGCCGCCGCCTCCTATACTGATTTCCGACGTAAACGCTCGGAATTCTCCCCCTCGGGATCCATCGTGGTGAGCGGCGTCGACGTCCCCGCCGCTCACCACCTCCAGGAGCAGACCCTGAACCAGCGCACGACCTTCCACGGCAGCGGCGCCGTCGCCTTCTCGACGAAGGGCGAGTATGGCGTCCGACTGATGGTCCAGCTCGGTCACCACTACGGCACCGGACCGGCCTCGCTCAGCGAGATCGCCCAGGCCGAGGATCTGCCGCGCGCCTACCTCGAGCAGCTCGTCATGAGCCTCCGCGACGCCGGCCTCGTCATGAGCACCCGCGGCGCGCGCGGCGGCTACGAGCTCGCCCGACCACCGGCCGAGATCCGGATGAGCGACGTGCTCCGCGCGCTCGAGGGCCCGATCGCGCCGATGATCTGCGCCAGCGAGGACCCGGAGCACGCCACGACCTGCGACCGCACGACCCGCTGCACGGTGAACGTCCTGTGGGTCCGGATCCGCGAAGCGATCGCGGGCACGCTCGAATCGATGACCCTGGCCGACCTCGTGCCGCCCGACCACCTGGTGCTCGAGGCCGCCCCGCTCGAGGCCGCCCCGCTCGAGGCCGCCCCGCATCGACCATCATCCATCCAGCCCGAGCCGGTCACCGTCTGACCGGACCGGCAGACTAGGCGCGAGAACGAAGCGCGAGACATCAGGGAGCATGAACGACACCGTGACCAGCGATCAGCACCTCGTCATCCGCGACCTCCACGTCGCCCCGGCCGCCGCCCCCGACGCCGCCGCCCCCGACAAGGAGATCCTCCAGGGGATCGACCTGACGATCGGCAAGGGCGAGGTCCACGCGATCATGGGCCCGAACGGCTCGGGCAAGACGACGCTCGCCTATGCGCTCATGGGCCATCCCTCGTACGTCGTCACCAGGGGCGAGGTGCGCTGGAAGGGCCGCAACCTCCTCGAGCTCTCGCCCGACAAGCGGGCCCGGCTCGGGATGTTCCTCGCTTTCCAGTACCCGACCGCGATCCCCGGCCTCTCGGTCGCGAGCTTCATCCGGAGCGCCCTGAACGCGAAGCTCCAGGGGATCGACAAGAACCCCGACGTCGACCCGACCGATTCACTCCGGGGCGGGACCAGCATGCGCGAGTTCCGCCAGAAGATGCGCGAGAAGTTCGCGCTCCTGAAGATGGACGAGTCGTTCGCCAGCCGCTACGTGAACGAGGGTTTCTCGGGCGGCGAGAAGAAGCGCCTCGAGATGCTCCAGATGGCGGTCCTCGAACCGGAGATGGCGATCCTCGACGAGACCGATTCGGGCCTCGACATCGACGCCCTGCGAATCGTCGCCGAGGGCGTGAACGCGATGCTCAACCCGAACATGGGCGTCCTGCTGATCACCCACTACCAGCGCCTGCTGAACTACATCACCCCCGACTACGTCCACGTCCTCGCCCGTGGCCGGATCATCAAGAGCGGCGGCAAGGACCTTGCCCTGCGCCTCGAGGAGGAAGGCTACGCGCCAGTCCTCGCCGAGGCCGGGTACGACGTCGACGAGACCGACGAGACCGACGCGGCCCGCGTCCCCGAGGCGCTGGAGGTGGCCCGCTGAGCGCGGGCCCGGAGACGAGGAAGACGCACACGATGGCCGACACGCTCGCCGACACGCTGGCCGACACGACCGCCGGTGCGACCGCCCCCGGGGCGGCCGGCAGGATTCCCACGGGGGGGCTCGAGCGAACCGCTGTGCCCGCCACCCGCGCCCCGCTCGACCCGTACGTGCTCCGGGCGGATTTCCCGATCCTCGCCACCCAGGCGCACGGCCGGCCGCTCGTCTACCTCGACTCGGCGGCCACGAGCCAGAAGCCCCGGGCGGTCATCGAGGCCGTCGACACGTTCTACCGCGAGTACAACGCGAACGTCCACCGCGGGATCTACGAGATCGGGGAACGGGCGACGGCGGCCTACGAGAACGCGCGGGCCTCGGTCGCCCGGTTCATCAACGCCCCAAGCGCCCGCGAGATCGTCTTCACCCGCAACGCGACCGAGGCGATCAACCTGGTTGCGGCCACCTGGGGCCGGACGACGATCGGCCGGGGCGACGTCATCGTTCTGACCGAGATGGAGCACCACGCGAACCTCGTCCCCTGGCAGCTCCTCGTCCAGGAGAAGGACGGCGACCTCGAGTTCATTCCGATCACCGACGAGGGCATCCTCCGCCTCGACGTCTTCGAGATCCTCCTGCGACTCCATCCGAAGCTCGTCGCCTTTACCCACGTCTCGAACACGCTCGGCACGATCACCCCGGTTGCCGAGATCGTGGCGATGGCCCACGCCGCCGGCGCGCTCGTTCTCGTCGACGGTGCCCAGGCCGTGCCCCACCTGCCGGTCGACGTCCAGACGCTCGGTGCCGACTTCTACGTCTTCTCCGGTCACAAGATGCTCGGGCCGACCGGCTCGGGCGCTCTCTGGGCGCGCCGCGAGCTGCTCGAGGCGATGCCGCCGTACATGGCCGGCGGCGAGATGATCCG
>JAJYXX010000208.1 GCA_021801545.1 Chloroflexota bacterium
CCTCGCCCACCTCGGCGGCCTCGCCGCCGGGCTCTGGCTCGGGTTTCTCTTCGTGCCCGGCCAGGTGCCGACCCTGTCGAGCATGTGGCATCGACCGGCCGGGGCTGCCGGCTGGACGTTCGGGCTGATCCTCCGTCTGCTCGGGTTGGCCGCGCTGATCGTCGTCATCGTCGTCGGCGTCGCGATCGGGACGGAGGAGCGCCGTCCGAGCGGAGGTGCCGGACCGCCGGGCTCGGCCGCGATCGAGCGGCCGGCGAGCTGACGACCCAGCGCTGGCGAGCTGACCCCGACCGGTTGACGGTCGAACGGCGGGCTGGCCGACAGTCGATCGGCCGGTGATCGAGCGGCCGGGCTGACTCAAGCCAGGCGGGGGGCCGCGACGAAGGGCAGGATGACGCTCACCCGGGCGCCCCGGGGTGCCACGTTCTCGGCGTGGACCGATCCGCCATGGGTAAGCGCCAGCTCGCGCACGATCGCCAGGCCGAGGCCGGATCCCGGCCCGCTGCGGGCCGGATCGGCACGGTAGAAGCGGTCGAAGACGCGGTCGAGCGTGCCGGGCGGGAAGCCGGGGCCATCGTCGGTCACGCTGATCGCCACCGAGCCGCCGGCGCCGGCTGTGGAGCCCGCACCGGCCGAGCCCGCGCCCGCCGAGCCCGCGCTCGTCGAGGAGGCAAGAGCTGTGGCCGCGCTCGCTGCCGGGAGCGACCGCGCTTCGAGCCAGACGTGGCCAGGCCCGGAACCGAGGGCCGCCAGCGCATTCGACACAAGGTTGGCGAGGATACGCTCGACCGCCGTCCGGTCGGCGGTCAGGCTCGGTGGCGGGTTCGCGCCGGCGATCGCAAGCTCGATGCCCCGGGCGTCCGCGGCCGGCCGGAACCGCTCGACCACGCCGGCGAGGAGCTCGCCGAGCTCGAGCCGTTCCGGCCGGAGCCCGTCGCGGCCGGCCCGCAGCCGCTCGATCGCGCCGAGCTCGTCGATGAGCGCGTCGATCCGACCCGCCTCCTCGGCGATCGCCCGCGCCGCCCGGGTGGCATGCTCTCCCCGGGCTGTCCCATCGCCCAGCGCCTGGGCAAAGCCGGAGATGACCGTGAGCGGTGTGCGCAGGTCGTGGCGCAGGTTCGCGAGCAGCTCGGCCTCGCGACGCCGGGTCTCGCCGAGCTCGGCGCGCATCGCCTCGAAGCGCTCGGTGAGTTCGCGCACCTCTGCCGGACCCTCGAGCGGCAGTGGCGCAACGGTCATTGAGGGCGCCGCCGGCAGATCCGTGGTGGCCGCCGCGAGCCGGCGCAGCGGTTCTGTCACGGAGCGGGAGAGAAGCCAGCTGATCGGCGCCCCGACGAGGAGCGTGACGAGGATGACGGCCGGCACGGCGGCGAGCAGGTCCCGGAGCGCCTCGGCGCCGGAGCGGTCCGGGGCCGCGACGATCACCGCCCGCGGACCGCGCGCCCCCGGGTTGCGCAGGACGGAGGCGACCCAGGCGTAGGCGGACCCGTCGGGGGAACGGGCGATGCCGCTGTCGATGCCGCCACGCGCGACCGCCGGATCGAGCGTGAGCCCGTCGAGGGTGACGGCCTCGGCCCCGAGGCCGACGATCCGCCCGTCGGCGAGCTCGAGGTAGATGCCGAGGTCCGTCCCGGCCATCTCGTCACGGAGCGCCGCCAATGCGCTCCGAACGTCCGTCCCGTTGGCCAGGCTGAGGCGGACCTGGGCGACGAGCGGGACGGCGACGTCGGTCAGGCGGGCGATCGTCGCCTCGCCGTGGAGGCCGCGCAGGACGAGGAACAGGGTACCCCCGACGGCGAGCCAGATCGCCAGGCTGAGGCCGATGAAGGCGAGGGCGATCCGGCGCGAGAGCGAACGGGGCATGTGCGCCGTCAGGCTGAGCCGCCGCGCCGAGCGTCGCCCGCTCGGTGGCCGGGCGCAGGAGCAGGGCCGGGCGCAGGAGCGGGGCCGGGCGCCCGGGCGACGAGCCGGTAGCCGACGCCGCGCACGGTCTCGATGATCGGCCCGTCCACGCCGAGCTTCTTGCGTACCTCCGCGACGTGGACGTCGACCGTCCGGGTCTCGCCCGGGAAATCGGTCCCCCAGACGTCCTCGAGGAGGGCGTCGCGGCTGAGGACGACGCCCTCCTCGCGGGCAAAAGCGGCGAGGAGGTCGAACTCGCGGGCGCGCAGCTCGAGAGGACGCCCATCGATGGACGCCTCGCGCCGGCGCGGGTCGACTCGGAGGTTGCCGGCCTCGATCGGCCGGGCGCTGCGGGTCGTCGCCCCGGTCCGCCGGAGGATCGCCTTCACCCGGGCCACGAGCGCCCGCGGGTTGAACGGTTTCGTCACGTAATCGTCCGCGCCGAGTTCGAGGCCCACGATCGCATCAACGTCGTCGGAACGGGCGGTAAGCATGACGATCGGCGTGTCGGCCGTGCGGCGGATCTGGCGGCAGACCTCGTAGCCGTCGACCTGGGGCAGCATGAGATCGAGGATGACGAGGTCGGGGTCGTGGCGACGGTGCAGTTCGAGCGCCTCCTGGCCGTCGGCCGCGCCCACGACGGCAAACCCATCCTGCTCGAGGTAGAGCCGGACGAGCTCGACGATGTTTGGTTCGTCGTCGACCACGAGGATCGTCTTCATCGGCCCGCAGGATACGCCCCGCTGGTTCGGGCAGTGTCGCCCC
>JAJYXX010000075.1 GCA_021801545.1 Chloroflexota bacterium
GCGCTTCCTTCTCGTCCCCCTCACCGACGACGTTCAGCCGGCTCGTGTCGCCCGTCTCGACCTCGACGCGGACGTCGAAGCCCAGGTGGGCCATCAGCTCCTCGAGGATCTCCTTGCCCGCAGCGAGCGCCTCGGGAGAGGCCTCGGCGGCCTCGAGCTCGGCCCGCTCGGCGGCGAGCGAACCACGCGCGGCGGCGACCTCGGCGAGCTCGCTCGCCGACAGGTCCGCCTGGCCGGCCCGGGCGGCCCGGGCGACGCGCTCTTCGCGGCGCGGTGGGCCGGCCGGTTCTTCACGGCGCGGCGGCCGTTCTTCGCGTGGAGGTCCTGCCGGTCGCTCTGCTCGCGGCCGTTCCTCTCGTCGCGGGGCCCGCTCGCCTTTCTCGCGCCGGGGTCCGCGTCCGCGCTCCTCGCGCCGGGGCGGCCGCTCCTCACGCGAGTACGCCCGTGGCGCCGAGGGTGGCGGCGGCGTGGCCGCGGCAGCTTCGCGCTTCGGGGCGGCGCCGCCAAGGGCCGAGCGCGGCGCGGCCAGGACCCGGGCAGGCTCGGCGCCCATGCCCAGGACGCCCCGACTGCCGGGGGTGAGGATCTCGAAATCGAGGCCGTCGAGGCCAACGCCGAACGCCTCGCGTGCCTGGCGGAGCGCCTCCTCGACCGACTTGCCGGTGAACTCGCGATACGCACTCATGGTCAGCGTCGTCTCCCTCGTCGGCCCTGGCGGCCCCGCTCACGGGACCGGACGGTCGCAGCCGCCGAAGCGGCGCGCTCAATGGATGTGGTGGGGTGTTTCGCCGCCGCGCCGGACGGCCGCCCGGTCGTGTCCGGAGCGGGGACGGCGACGGGGAAGCGGGGGGTGTGACCGACGGCGAAGCGGGGTGTCCACCCGAAGAGCGGGAAGAGCGACCCCCAGCCGACGATCAGGTACTGCTGGACGATCGAGAAGATCGTGGTCACGATCCAGTACAGGAAGAGGCCGGCCGGCAGGAACGCCCCGTAGAAGATCGTGATCAGCGGGAAGAGGAGCATCGTCTGGCGCTGCACCGCGGCGGCCTGGTCCTGGCCCTGGCTCTGGTTGCTGGGCGGCATGACCATCCGGCTCTGGATCACCTGGAGCAGCGATGAGACGACGGCGATCAGGCTCAGGCCGCCGATGACGGGCAAGGGGAGCAGGATCTCCGGCTGGCCCCAGTTCACCCCGAACGCGTTCGGGGTGATGCACGGCAGCGCCTTGTCGACGACCCCGTTCACGACGTTCGCGCACTCGAGGATCGGGAGTCGCTGACCGAGGATCGTGAGCATCGCGCTCGGGTCGTAGTTCGTCAGGCCGTCGCGGATCACCGAGTACATCGGGATGAGCAGCACCATCTGGAGGACGAGCGGCAGGCAGCCGGCGGCGGGGTTGATGCCACGCTCCTTGTAGAGCGCCATCTGGGCCTCGCTGATCTTCGCCCGGTCGCCCTTGTAGCGGCGCTGGATCTCCTTCAGCTCGGGCTGGATCAGCTGCATCCGGCGCTGCGAGACGGTCTGGGTCCGGAAAAGCGGGATGAGGAGCGCCCGGATGAGGAGCGTCATCAGCACGATCGCGATCGCGATGTTGCCGGTCACGTGATCGAGGGCCGCAAGCACGATGAACAGCACCTGGAAGACCGGGGTGAAAAGCCAGGCGAGGAGGCTCACCGGGTCGGCACCGGGCGAGGCCGGCAGCAGGGGCGTCGGTTCGGGCGTCACCGTCGGGGCGGCGCTCGCGCCAGGCGCGGTGACCGGTGCGCAGGCGGCGACCGCGAGCGCGACGATCGCGAGCAGGAGAATCGGGCCGAGCCAGGCGCGATCGGGTCTGGGCAGCTTCACGTTCAGCGCGTCCTCGCTATGGGACCGGGTCGTAGCCACCAGGGTAGCCGGGATGACAGCGGGCGATCCGGCGGGCGCCCATCCAGCTGCCCCGCAGCAGGCCGTAGCGCTCGATCGCCTGTTCCGTGTAGCGCGAGCAGGTGGGCTCGTACCGGCAGCTGGCGGGCAACCAGACGAAGGCGATCCGGTAGAGCCGGATGAGCAGCATCCCGATTCGTGCTCCGATGCCCTTCATGTCGCCCTCGAATCCGTTTCCTTCGGCCCCCCTAGGATCCCGCCACGGCGGAGGATCCGGCGCAGGGCCCCGACCAGCGCGTCGTGGTCGGCCTCGACGAGTCCCGGCCGGGCGATGATGAGGACGTCCCAGCCTGGCTGGAACGAGGGCGCCATCACCCTGAGCGCCTCGCGGAGCCTGCGACGGACCCGGTTGCGGATCACGGCACCGCCGAGCTTGCGCCCGGTCGACAACCCGAAGCGGGTCGTCTCGAGGTCGGTCCGCACGAAGCGGGCCTGGAGGAGCGGGTGGGACCGGATCGTCCCGGCGCTCTGCAGGGTCGCGAAATCCCGAGGACGGGAGAGCATCACGAGACGCGGCGGGTTCTGGCCGCGCTCGCGGGTCAGGCCGTCAGCTTCGCTCGCCCGCGAGCCCGGCGGGCGGCGAGAACGCGGCGGCCCCCGGTCGTCTTCATCCGGGCGCGGAAGCCGTGCTCCTTGGCGCGATGCCGCTTCTTGGGCTGGTAGGTCTGCTTCATCGGGGTTGCGCGCGATCCTCTCCATCCGGCCTCGGGGACTGTCTGTTCGGACCCCTGGAGGCACGCA
>JAJYXX010000242.1 GCA_021801545.1 Chloroflexota bacterium
GCGACGAGCGCCCGGCCCTCATCGCGGTTCGGCCCGTAGGGGGTCGTGAGCGTGAACGCGGTGAGGTTGCCCTTTGTCGTGCCCCGGAGGACCGCCTGGACGAACCGGTCCGGCGGCCCGCCGGGACTCGCGTAGAGGAGCTGGTACTGGCGGAGCGTGAGGCGCGGGTCGACGTCGACCAGTCCGTCCACCCGGCTGACCCGCGGATCGGCGGCCAGCCGGCGCGAGTAGTCGTAGAGGCGGGCGACGTTCGCCGGGCTCGTGGCCGGGCCGCTCGTCCGGATGGCGAGGACGAGCGGAGCGAACTCCCCCTCGCCGAACTGGCGGGCGAGGAGATCGTAGGCGGCGCGCGAGGGGACCTCGGGCGGCAGGATCGTGGCGTCGGGCGCGTTGAACCGGACGTGGAGGAATGGCCAGCCGAGCA
This sequence comes from Chloroflexota bacterium, assembly GCA_021801545.1. Lineage (GTDB taxonomy): Bacteria > Chloroflexota > Limnocylindria > Limnocylindrales > CSP1-4 > JAKAHU01. Next base: position 425 of record JAJYXX010000242.1, read on the forward strand.
GGATCAGGAAGCCGAGCGTCGGCAGGAAGACGACGACCGGTCGATCCATCACCCAGCGAGCGAGCGCGGCCCAACGCCCGCTCTCGCCACCGGCCGTCAGGGGCCGGATCGCGAACCGGTCGAGGCGGGGACCAAGGATGGCGAGGACGGCGGGCAGGAGCGTGATCGCGGCCAGGACGGCCAGCCCGACGACGATCGCGCCGGCGATCCCGACCGAGCGCAGGATCATGAACTCGAAGAGGACGAGACCGGCCAGCCCGAGGAGGACCGTCAGGCCGCTGAAGAAGACGGCCCGGCCGGCGGTCGCCACGGTCGCCCGGATCGCCTCCTCGACCGCCGCGGCCGACGGCGCCCCGCCTCCGCTCCGGGCGCGCAGCTCCTCGCGGAACCGGCTCGTCATCAGGAGCGAGTAGTCGACCCCGAGCCCGAGTCCGAGGAGCGTCGCCAGGTTGAGGACGAAGATGCTCATCGGCGTCAGGCTCGCGAGCACGAAGATGAGCGCGAGGGCGACGACGACCGACGTTCCGCCGACGACGAGCGGGACGCCCGCCCCGACGACCGACCCGAAGACGGCCAGGAGCGCCAGCCCCGCCAGCGGCAGGGAGACGAGCTCGCTGCGTCGGAGGTCGGACTCCGACACGCTCTGGACGTCGCCATAGAACGCCGGGCCGCCGGCCAGCTCGACGTCGAGACCCGGCGCGGGTCGCAGTCGCTCGCGGATCTCCGGCAGGCCGAGCGGTGAGTCGTCGGCTGGGAGGTCGAGGAAGACGACATCGTAAGCGGTTCGACGGTCGGCCGAGACCTGGCGCGGAGCCACCAGGTGGGAGCGAATGCTGACGACGTGCGGCGCCGACGGGACGTCGCGGACAACGTCCGCCGCCGCGGCCTCGAAGGCGGGGGTCCCGGCGAGAAGGTCCGGGGAGGTCGAGTCGAGAACGATGACGAGCGCCGACGGCGGGACCCCGAGCTCGCGCTCGAGCGTCGCGCTGGCCCGCGAGGCTTCGAGGTCGTCGAGCACGAACCCGCCCGCGCGGAGCGCGCCTCCCGCACGCGGGGCGAGCGGCAACGCGGCGAGCAGGAGGACCGCCCACGTGCCGACGACCCACCACCGCCGGTGGTAGGCGAGACGGCCCAGGCGCTCGAAGACGGTCACGCCGGCCGATGCCCTCGGGGCCAGAGCGCTGTGCCGGCGGCAAGCGTGGCGAGGGCCATCCCTGCGACGAAGACCGGCCAGGCCCACGACTCCGGGATTCCCCCGGCCAGGATATGCCTGGCGTCGAGCGTGAAGCTGAGGATGACGAGGACCCCGCCCGCCAGCCCGCCGACGACCTGCCAGGGCCCGATCGCCATCGCCCCACCGCCCCGCAGCCGACGGGCGGTGAGCAGCCCGAAGCCGATGAGTGCCGCGCTGACCACGATCGGGGCCCAGACGGGGCCGACCCAGGGGACGGGCACGAGGAAGAGGATGTCCCAGGTCGCGGGCGACGGTGGCCACCCGACGAACACCCACAGCCAGCCGTAGTAGGTGATGTCCCACGTGCCGAACACGACCGCGGTCCAGGCGAGACGCTCGATCCGCTCGGCACCGGCCAGCCAGCCGAGGCCGGCGAGCATGACGAGCGTCGCCAGCTCACGGCCGAGCTCGATCGGGCCGAGGGTCTGCAGGCCGCCACCGTCGTGCAACGGGAAGAGCGCCTCGTGCTCGATCCCCACCGCCTGGCGGAGATAGACGACAACCGCCGCTTCGAGGTAGCCCATCGCGATGGCATAGGCGACGACGACGGCGGCGGTGCCGGCGAGGGATCGACGGCTGTGTTCTCGCTGCACCTGACGCTCGATCACCTCATGCGTCTACGCGCCCCTGCTCGCGCCCTCGCTCGCGCCCACGCTCGCGCCCACGCTCGCGCCCACGCCCTCGCCCGTGCCCTCGCCCACGCCCCGAACGGCAGCCCTGAGGCCGGCCGGCAGGGATCGTCGGACCGTAGACGCGGACACGCGGTCGCCGGTCGCGGGTCGCTGGGCGCTCGGCGTTAGGTGCTGGGCCCGCATCGTATCCCAGCCGACCGAGAAGCCTCGGCCGGTGCACGGGCGCAGATTCCGGCACAGCCCGCGGCCCACCTTGCTCGCCCCGCCCCGCCCACCTTGCTCGCCCCGCCCCGCCCACCTTGCTCGCCCCGCCCCGCCCACCTTGCTCGCCCCGCCCCGCCCACCTTGCTCGCCCCGCCCCG
>JAJYXX010000102.1 GCA_021801545.1 Chloroflexota bacterium
ACGCACGACTTCGACGTCCTCGGCGGGCTCGTCTTCGTCGTCGGCATCTCGATGCTCCTGATCGGGCTGACGAACAAGCAGACCGACCACTGGACCGACGCGTCGGTCGGGGGGCTGATCGCGATCAGCCTGGCGATCCTCGCCGTCTTCGTCCTCATCGAGGCCCGGGCGAAGGAGCCGATCGTCCCGCTCGACCTCTTCCGCAACCGGACGTACGCCTCGTCGATCGCGACGACGTTCCTGGTCAGCTTCGGTTTCTTCGCCGCGACGCTCTTCCTGCCCCGCTGGTACCAGGTCGTCCAGGGCTCGAGCGCCACGGCCTCCGGCTACCAGATGTTCCCGCTCCTGGTCGGGCTGATCGGCAGCTCGATCGTGTCCGGCCAGATCGTGGCCCGGACGCGGAAATACAAGGCGCTCGTCATCGTCGCGATCACGACGATGACGAGCGGGCTACTGCTGCTGACCCAGCTTCGGGCCGACACGCAGCTGCCGGTCCTGTGGGCCTGGATGTTCATCGCCGGCGTCGGGCTCGGCCCCACGATGGCCGTCTTCACGATCATCGTCCAGAACGCGGTCCCGTTCTCCAAGCTCGGTGTCGCGACCTCCAACCTCACCTTCTTCCGCCAGATCGGGGGTTCGGTCGGGCTGGCGATCGCGGGTACCGTCTTCGGGACGGCGCTGAAGAACGAGTTGCCCGGCCAGCTGCAGCCGGTCATTCGGAACATGGAGGCCACCCTTCCGTCGCAGCTCCAGGCTCCGTTCGGCCAGCTGGCCGGGAACCTCGGCAGCGGGGATGGTGCCGGCGCGGGCGGCGGTCTCGACCTGAACAACCTGACGGGTGTCGGCCAGAGCTTCGGCAGGGCGTTCGCCGACTTCGTCGCCGGCCAGGTCCCCGTCCAGGCGCAGGCAGGCGTCCAGGCCCTGTTCGCGCCGTTCATCTCGCAATTCGACCACGCCTTCTGGAACGCCTTCAGCCTGGCCGTCTCGGACGTGTTCTTCATCGGTGTCGTGACCGGAGTCCTGGCCATCGGGGCATCGCTCTTCATGGCCGAGTTGCCGCTCCGCTCGACGCTCGGACCGCAGGCCACCCCGGTGACGGCCCCGCAGCCGGCGCTCGTGGAGGTCCCGATCCGGGACTGACGCGGCGTCGGTCGGGTAGGATTCGAACCGATGAGCGACCAGACCGAGCATGCACCGTCTCCTCCGGCGGGTGATGCGGCCGCCGAGCCGCGGCCGGCACCGTACCCCGGTCAGCTCCAGGCGCCCGGGACGTCGGCGGACGCCGGTGCATCGTTCGAGCCGCTGCTCGCGACCGCGGACCTGCCGCCCGGCTCGATGCGCCGGGTGACTCGCGGGGACCTCGACGTGCTGCTCGCCCATCCCCCCGCCGGCATCGTCGCGGTCGACGATCGCTGCCCGCACATGGCGGCGCCGCTCTCGCTCGGAGAGCTCGACGGCTGCGTCGTGACGTGTCCACTCCACGCCGGGCGCTTCGACCTGTGCACCGGCGACCCGGTCCGGATGCCGACGACCGGGGGCCTGGATCCGGACGGCGTCGTCCACCCGACCTGGACACCGCCCGGACGCGAGCCGAAGCCCGACCCGCCGGGCGTGAAGACGGAGACGCGCCGCCTGACGCGCGTGCGCCGCTTCCGCTACTACCCGGTCCGGATCGTCGAGGGCCGGATCGAGGTGGCGCTGCCAGTGGGCTGATGCCAGCCGCCTCATCGGGTCCCAGCGTCCAGATCTTCGGCCTCGAGGATTCGCAGCCGACCCGTGCCGCCCTCCGGTTCTTCAAGGAGCGGCGGGTCGCGATCCACTTCGTCGACCTTCGCCGGCGCCCGATCGCGCCCGGCGAGCTCCGCCGGTTCGTCGAGCGGCTCGGGGCGCGGGCCCTCGCCGACACCGAGGGGCGTGCCTGGCGCGACGCCGGACTGGGCTACCTGCGCATGGACGACGACGAGCTGACTGACCGGCTGCTCGCCGACGGGCGGCTTCTCAAGCTGCCCCTCGTGCGGTTCGGCAACGAGGTGGCCGCCGGGCGCGACGAGGCGATCTGGAAGCGCTGGACGTCCCGACCGAGCGCGATCGGGGGCTGACGGGCACCTGCAGGCGGCCGTCGGCGGTGGCATGCTAGGCGGACCCTCCAGCTCGTCGCGAGGAATGTCATGAAGAAGGAGCGCACGAACCGCCGCGACGCCCGACGGATCGGCAGGGTCGTGCTCGCCCCGACGGCGGTCGAACACCTCGGGCGTGCGCTGGCGACCGAGGACCAGAAGCTCCTGCGCCGCCAGGTTCGGCCGGCCTTCCTCGACAGTGACCCGTGGCGGGCGCTCCGAATCCTGTCCGAGTTCGTCGACGGGTTCGATGCCCTGGCGGGCATCGGTCGGGCGGTCACGGTCTTCGGGTCCGCTCGCGTCCAGCCCGGCGAGCCCGCGTACGAGCTCGCCCGCGAGATCGGCCGCCTGCTGGCGGCGGAAGGGTTCGCCGTGATCACCGGGGGTGGTCCGGGGATCATGGAGGCGGCGAATCTCGGTTGCCAGGAGGGCGGCGGGTTCTCGATCGGCCTGAACATCGAGCTCCCGCACGAGCAGGCGCTCAACGCCCATGTCGACATGGGGATCGAGTTCCGCTACTTCTTCGCCCGC
>JAJYXX010000033.1 GCA_021801545.1 Chloroflexota bacterium
GCGGTCCGGATCGCCTACGAGCGGCTGCGCCATCGTCTCGAGGCGCTCGTCGGCTCGGAGCTCGGCGGCGCCCTCCAGGAGCCGATCATCACCGTGCGCAACGGCCGCTACGTCGTGCCGATCAAGGCCGAGGCGCGCAACCGGGTGAAGGGGATCGTCCACGACGCCTCGAGCAGTGGCCAGACGCTGTTCGTCGAGCCGCTCGTCGCGGTCGAGCTCGGCAACGCCTGGCGCGAGGCGCAGGCCGCGGAGCAGGCCGAGGTCGAGCGGATCCTCGGCGAGCTCTCGGCGCTCGTGGCCGCGAACGCCGTGCCGCTCCGCGAGTCCCTCGACGCGCTCGCGAAGTTCGATCTGTGGACCGCCAAGGCACGCCTCGCCTCGGAGATGGACGCGGTCCGGGCGGAGACCGCCGAGCGCAAGGAGATCGTCCTCCTCGGCGCCCGGCACCCCGGGCTGACCGGTCGCGCCGTGCCGATCGACGTCCGCCTCGGCGACGGCTACACGGCGCTCGTGATCACCGGGCCGAACACCGGCGGCAAGACGGTCGCGCTGCGGACGATCGGGCTGCTCTCCCTGATGCACCAGGCCGGCCTCCACGTGCCCGCCGATCCCGGCAGCCGCCTGCCGGTCTTCGACGACGTCTTCGCCGACATCGGCGACGAGCAATCGATCGCCCAGTCGCTTTCGACATTCAGCGGCCACCTGCGGACGATCGTCCGGATCGTCGAGGCGGCTGGCCCGGGCACGCTCGTGCTGCTCGACGAGCTCGGCGCCGGCACCGACCCGACCGAGGGATCGGCCCTCGCCCAGGCGCTCCTCGACCACTTCATCCGCACCGAGGCACTCGTCGCGGCCACGACCCACTACGCCGAGCTCAAGGCGTACGCCCACAACACACCAGCAGCACGGAATGCCTCGGTCGAGTTCGACCTCGAAACCCTCAGTCCGACCTACCGGCTGACGATCGGCCTGCCCGGCGGGAGCCAGGCGTTCGCGATCGCGGAGCGGCTCGGGCTGCCGGCGGCGATCGTGGCCGATGCGCGCTCCCGGCTCTCCGAGGCGCACGCCGCGTTCGAGGAGACGCTCGCCTCGATCAAGTCGGCCGAGCGTGCCACAGCCGAGGCGCTCGAGCGTGCCCGGGCCGCCGAGGCCCGGGCGGCCGGAGCGCTCCGGGTGGCCGACGAGGAACGGCGACGCGCCCGCCGCGAGCGCGAGGCGATCGTCCGCGAGGCGCGTGCGTCGGCGGAGCGGCTCGTCGCCGAGCTCGAGGACGAGGTTCGGGCGACACGCCGGGCGCTCGAGCGAGAGACGCTCACCGCCCAGTCGATCGACCAGGCACTCGAGCGCGCCACTGCCCGCCTCGAGCAGCTCCCGGTCCTCCCGCCGAGCGAGCCGCCGGCGCCGGCTCGCTCGGCGGTGAGCTGGCGGGTGGGGGAGCGGGCGCGGAGCCGGAGCCAGGGCTGGGAGGGCAGGATCGCGGCGCTCGAACGTGGTGGCCGCCGGGCGATGCTCGAAGCGGGGGGTCTGCGTGTCACGGTCGAGCTCGACGACCTCGAGCCGCTCGTGCCGGCGGACGGCGACGGTGGGGGTCGGGCGGGCGGCGCGGCACGCGCCGGGGTCGGCCGGCGGTTGGCCGAGGACGAAACCGTCGCGGCGCCCGGATCGGCGCTCAGGCTCGAGCGAACGCGCTCGGTCGCCTCGTCGCTCGATCTGCGGGGGGCGCGGATCGAGGAGGCCCTGACCGTCCTCGGCCGCTATCTCGATGACGCCGTGTTGGCGAGCCTCGAGCGGGTCACGATCATCCACGGCCTGGGCACCGGGGCGCTGCGAGATGCCGTCCGCTCGTTCGCCGCCAGCCACCCGCTCGTCCGGTCGATCCGTGCCGGCGAGCGGGGCGAGGGCGGCGACGGGGCGACGATCGTCAGCCTGTAACGCCCCGGCGCGGTGCTCGGACAAGCCGCCAGGCACGTGCGACGAGCTGGTTCGCGACGACCTCGTGGGCGCTCGCGTAGAGGACGCCCCGGGCACCGAAGCTGCGCTTGAACGTGTAGAGCGACCAGAGCGGGTGCTCGGGACCGGCCGGCAGTCCGGGAGCGCTCGAGAGGTCGACCCCGCCGAGATCGAGTTCCGCGTACCCGGCCGCCGCCGCCCAACGGATGATCGACCAGTGGAGGTAGCGGTTCGCCTCGGCCCGCGGGAGGCCCGGATCCTCGCCCGAACCGGTCTGGAACAGGACGATCCGGCGGCCGCAGGAGAGGAGCATCGCCCCGGCGATCCGGCGCCCCTCGAACGAGGCGAACCAGAGGTGAGCAAGGCCGGCGCCACCGAGACCGCGCCACTGGGCGAACAGGTAGTCGCGTTTGCGGACGATGAACCCGCGGCGCCCACCCGTCTCCGCCAGGAGCGCATGAAACGCCGCCAGCGGCTCCTCGCGCGCGGCTCGATCGGTCAGGTCGACCCGCTCGGCGACGATCCCCAGGCGCTGTGCCCGGTTGATGATGTTCGCGGTGCTGCTGCCCAGGAGCCGGTGCTGTGCCTCTTCGTCCGCGTGGAGCGGCACGACCATCGCCGTCCGCGACACCTGGACCTCGCGCGGCGAGGGCCGAAAGCCCGCCCGGGAGAACGCCGCCACGAGCGGACCGTCCT
>JAJYXX010000140.1 GCA_021801545.1 Chloroflexota bacterium
AAGGCCGCCGAGGCGGCGCGAGTGCTGGCCGCGGCGCGCTGACGGTTCCGCAGCCTGCGCCGGCGACTGGTGCCCGGCGCAGGCCTACCTGGCCTCCGTCGCCCCCCGCCGCTCCGCCTTCTTGAGCTCGGCGCGCAGCGAGGCGAGGTAGGACGCCGCGCCGGCATAGTCGGGCCAGGTGACGCGCGCCGGCGAGCCGTACGGCGCGGGAGTCTCGGAGAGGCGGGGCAACGAACCGATCGGGTCGATCGTCCGTGAGCCGGCGGCGGCGGCGAGTCGACGGTCGAGGGTGACGAGCGGCACGTCCAGCTGCTCGGCCAGGGCGATGTACTGGGCGTCGTAGGCAGTCAGCCCGTGCCGCTCGGTCGCGTCGATGACCAGCACGATCGCCGGCTCGTCGAGCTCGACCGTCTCGATCGGCAGTTGCCGCAGCTCGTGGACCGCCTCGAGGACGGAGACCCCCTCGTGGCGATGCCGCCGGGCAAGCGAGTTCACGACCTCGAGCCAGAAGTGTCCGGGCACGACGAGGGTCGAACCGGCAGCGATCCACCGGACGAGCCAGCGGCGAACCGCCGGCGAAACGTCTTCCGGGTGGACGTACGGGATCGCCACGGACGCATCGAGCAGTGCCTTCATTCGTCGGATCGCCGCACCCGCCGGTTGGCCTCCTCGATCACCTCGGCGATGTGGTCCGCCCGGCTCTCGCGCTCCCGCCGAAGCCACTCGACGGTCGTCAGGCCGTCGTCAGGTTCGGGGTGGAGGCGGGCCATCCGCTCGCGAAAGGCGTCCAAGCGATCGAGCGCCGCCAGCCCGCGCTCGATCCGAGCCCGCTCGGACTCGTCGAGGCGGGCCGCCGCCTCGGGCGTGACGAGGACGGCCATCGGCCGGCCGTCGCGCTCGATCGTGATCGGCTCGCCGGCCGCGGCGGCATCGAGGATCTCACCGAGACGCCGGCGGAGCTCCATCGCGGTCACGGTTCTCATGAATGATCATGATAATCGACCGTGATGGTCCGTCAAGCCCGGCCGAGCCTGGCCGAGCCGCGGGACCGGGCGCGGGCAAGGCCGGACCGGTCAGATGGCCGACAGAGCTACACAGCGGGGCGCAGCGGCGGGCGCCGACGCCACACCGCCCGCAGCAGAAGGCCCGCAATGACAACGACCGACAGCGGGAGCACCAGCGTGGAGGCCACGATCGCCAACTGGGACGTTTCGGAGATACCGCCCTTGCTGATCGCGATCCTTTGGCCAGGCTCTCGCTGCATCTGTTCGACCGCGGCCGCCCACAATGGCTCGGCTTGCGATTCGGTCACGCCGTCTACTCGCAGACGCTGTCCGTCGACCGCGGTCACGGTCAGCGTCTCGCCGACGAGGCTGAGGTCGGTGACCTGGCCCGTCGCCAACGAGCGGAAGACCGTGGCCAGGTCGGAGCGCGGGGGCAGGTCTGGACGAACAACCAGAAACACCGCGGCAGCAACGCCAACCATCACCGCGACGATGGCGACGATGGCCACGCGGGGGCGCAGTCTGGGACTCGAATCCCGACCTTCCCCCGCAACGCGAGCCGAATTCCCGGGGCTGAGAGGGCTCCCGGCTGCAGGCTTCCGACTGAGCCGTGCCAGCAGCTCAAGGCGGCCGGTGACGCCAACCTTCGAGTAGATGCTCGAGAGGTGGCTACGCACCGTCGCCTCCGACAGCGAGAACCGACCGGCGATCTCGCGGGCGGTCACTCCCTCAACCGCAGCGGCGAAGATCTCCTGCTCGCGCTCCGACAGAGAGGAAAGGTCGGTTGAACGCTGGGTGTCGCCAGCCTCCGGGTCGGATCCAGTCACGGGAGTGTCCTCGCAGGGTCAAGTCCTCGACGCACCGCGGCGGCGGTCACGGGGAGAAGTCCATCGAGCAGTACGCGAGCGGGCCGAGGACGTACGGGCCACCATAGACGCCAGCCGTGTGCCACGACTGGACCGTGTATCGCACCTGCTCAAACCACCACTTCCAGTTGGTGCTGGACGAAGCGTACACGTAGGTGGAATTCAGCCCGCCGCCCGCGAAGAAGTAGTCGAGCTGCGTGCTGCCCCTCCAGAATAGGTCCCTCTGGGCAGCGTAGACGCCCGTGTCGATCCAAGGGACGGCACTCGTTGTGGTGGTGGTCGCCCACGCCGACGTCCAGGTACCACCAGAAGCATTCACGTAGTTGAAGCCGCAGGCACCGTAGCCCGTGGTGGAAGACGCCGCCGTGTCTCCGGTAGCGCTGACGGCCAGAGCTGAGGTGCTGACGGTGTGAACGACGAGCTTCCCACTCGCCTCCAGTCTGGCGTACTCGGCGGCCACGTATGCGTAGGCAGCAGCGCGCTCGGTCGAAGTGAAGCTCGCCCAGTCGGCAGCACTCACGGGAAGCCTCACACCGGCGGCGTTCGTGGCAGTCGCCCCAGGCCATGACAGCGCCCCGAGCGACAACGCCAGCACGATTGCCAACTTCTTCACGGTTCCCCCTTCTGAGTTCGGCTCCACGGTATCAACGCCCATTGCGCATCACGCCCGCAGAAGTCGTGCTCTGTTCCGCGTTACCGAGCCTAGCCAGCTCGCCGCCAACGAGTCAACTCAACGATGGCTCAGACATCCGGACTGC
>JAJYXX010000149.1 GCA_021801545.1 Chloroflexota bacterium
CGTCGACCCGGGGCCGCTCGTGGCCGGTCATTCGTACCACTACGTGGTTCGGGCACGCGACGCGGCGGGCAACGTCGGGCCGGCGTCCGGGGAGGTCGAGGTGTTCCTCGGAGCCGGCGGGGCCTCAGCGGCGGGCGGAGCGCTCGCCGGCGAAGGCGTGGCCCCGGCGCCGTCGATCGTGGTTCTCGGCCTGGCCCTCGCTGTGGCGCTCCTGGTCGTTCTGACCGGGGTCGGAGTGTTCCTGGCACGCTGGCGGGCCCGTGGCTCCCGTGGCTGACGAGCGCGTCCGCGCCCTCGCGGCCCTCGGCGCCGAGATCATCGCCTGCCGGCGCTGCCCGCGGCTCGTCGAATGGCGCGAACAGGTCGCCCGCGAGAAGGCCCCTCGCTTCGCGGCCGAGACCTACTGGGGCCGGCCGCTGCCGGGGTTCGGGGACCCGGCGGCCCGCGTGCTCGTCGTCGGCCTCGCGCCGGCGGCCCACGGCGGGAACCGGACCGGCCGGATCTTCACCGGCGACCGGTCGGGCGACTTCCTGTGGGCCGGCCTCCACGCGACCGGCTTCTCGAACCTCGCCGTCGCCCAGCGCCGCGACGATGGGCTGCGCCTGAGCGGGGCCTATGTCGCGGCCGTCGTCCGCTGCGCTCCGCCCGCCAACCGCCCGACCGTCGAGGAGCGCGACACGTGCCTGCCGTTCCTCGCCCGGGAGCTGGCGCTGCTCGAGGACGTGCGGGTCGTGGTGGCCCTCGGGGCGTTCGCCTGGAACGGGTTCCTCCGCGCCGCGGCGGCGAACGGCCACTCGCTGTCGGCACGTTCCAGGCCCCGGTTCGGGCACGGGGCGGAGGCGTGGGTCGGCCCGTACATCCTGGTCGGCTCGTACCACCCGAGCCAGCAGAACACGTTCACCGGCCGCCTCACCCCGGCGATGTTCGAGGCGGTTCTCCGTCGGGCGCGGGAGCTGGCAGGACTGCCGACCGCGTGAGGCCGGACCAGCCGCCGGTGCGAGAACCGGTGCACCGAGGATCGGTCCACAGGAGCATCGTTCACAGAGCATCGGTCAGGACTTGACATCGCCAGGCATCGGGTGTTTCCTGACGTCCTCGACGGCTGGGCACCTCTGAGTGCCGTCGGCATGAGGGTTGGGCCCGCGACGACGCTGGCCGCGGGCCGGGGAGGGTGGTCATGTCGCCCGTGGTGTCCCGCCGGTCCCGGTGGGTCCGTGCCCTGTGCGCCTGGGCCGCCGTCGGTCTCTCGGTCGTTCTCGTCGTTGCGAGCGCGCCCGCCGCGCTCCAGGCGGCCGATCCACCGCCCTCACCACCCGCGGTCGAGCCCTCGCCCCCGGCCCCACCGGCTCCGGGTGCGGGACCCGACGCGGGCGCGACTGCCTCGGCCACCACCACCTCGGTCATCCTCCCCTACCGCGCGTCCGGCTACCGCTTCAGCGTCTATCCGCAGGGTGGCGCGCCGGCCGGCTTCGAGCAACCCGGGTTCGACGACTCATCGTTCTCCACGGGCGCTGGAGCGTTCGGCTCAGGCGGCGGCTGTCCGCTCCAGTCGACGGTCGCCTCCGGGTGGCCGGTCGGGACCGACATCGTCGTCCGCCGGACGATCAGTCTGCCCGCCGGGACGACCGGCGTGACGATCACCGGTGGAGTGGACAACGACATCTGGGCCTACTGGAACGGCACGCTCGTCGGCCAGCGCACCCACGAGTTCTGCCCGACGCTGACCGACTTCACGTTTCCCGTCCCCGACTCGGGCCTCCTGGCAGGCGACAACGTGCTCGCGGTCCTCGCCCGCGACCGGGGGTCGGAGAGCTACCTCGACATCACGGTGTCCGGCGCGCTGCCGGCCGGTCCGTCGCTCGAGCAGACGTTCGGCACGGGCACGAACGGGTGGCTGACCGATCCCACCCACCGGCGGGCCGAGCCGGTGAACACGGCGACCGGCAACTACGTCAACCAGGCCGTCGACCTCTCCCTCCCGGGGCGCGGGCTGGCGTTCGCCTTCACCCGGACGTACAACGCGCTCGACCCGACCGTCGGGCCGCTCGGGGCGGGCTGGACCCACACGTACGCCGCTCGACTCACGGTGAACACCGACGGCTCGGTCCGCTTCTTCGCGGACGACGGCGCCCAGCTCCTCTATGCGCCCGACGGCGCAGGGGGCTTCGTCGGCCCGGCGGGCGCGACCGGGACCCTCCGGGCGGTCTCGGGCGGCTACGAGCTCCTCCGCCACGACCAGGTCCGCTACCGCTTCGACCCGGCCGGCCTGCTCGTCTCGGAGACCGACCGGAACGGCAACACGATCGGCCTGGGCTATGCCGCCGGCAACCTGGCGACGATCACCGACACCGTCGGCCGGAGCGTTGGCCTCACGTACGATGCCGCCAACCGCCTGACGGGCCTGACGGATCCGATCGGGCGGACCGTCGCCTACACGTACGATGCCGCGGGCCGGCTCACGAGCGTCACCGACGTTCGGGGCGGGATCACCACCTACGGCTACGACGCCTCCGGCCGCCTCGCCTCGATCACCGACCAGAACGGCCACGTCCTCGTCACGAACACCTACGGCGCCGACGGGCGGGTGATCGAGCAGCTCGACGCGCGGGGCAATCGCTCGACCTTCG
>JAJYXX010000268.1 GCA_021801545.1 Chloroflexota bacterium
TCGGCATCGCCCTCGAACGCTTCCGGGCCGGCCTCGCCCGGCCCGCCGCCGTCGTCCGCGATCAACTGGCGTTCCGGCCGGGAACGCCGGTCCCGCTGGCCGAGGTGGAACCGGTCGAGGCGATCGCACCGCGCTTCGTCACCTCGGCGATGAGCCTCGGTTCTCTCAGCCCCGAGGCCCACCAGGCGATCACGCTCGGCATCCAGCGGTTCGGAGGGTCGGCGAACACGGGCGAGGGGGGCGAGGACCGGGCGTGGTACGAACCAGGTCCGGACGGGTTCCGGCGCGATGCCCGGATCAAGCAGGTCGCGTCCGCGCGCTTCGGGGTCACTGCGGAGTACCTCGCCCGGGCCGACCAGCTGGAGATCAAGATCGCCCAGGGGTCGAAGCCCGGCGAGGGCGGCCAGCTCCCCGGCCGCAAGGCCACGCCGCTGATTGCGGCGCTCCGACGTGGGCAGCCGGGCCGGGCGATGATCAGTCCGCCGCCCCACCACGACATCTATTCGATCGAGGACCTTGCCCAGCTGATCGCCGACCTGCGGGCGATCAACCCGCGGGCGCGGATCGGCGTGAAGCTGGTCGCCACACGCGGGATCGGCACGATCGCGGCCGGCGTCGTGAAGGCCGGCGCCGATTACATCCACGTGGGCGGACATGCCGGCGGAACCGGTGCCAGCCCGCTCAGCTCGATCAAGCACGCCGGCGCGCCCTGGGAGCTGGGTCTTGCCGAGACCCACCAGGTGCTGCTGCGCAACGGGCTGCGCGACCGGGTCGCGCTCCGGGTCGACGGCGGGCTGCAGACGGGGCGCGACCTCCTGGTCGCGGCGCTCCTGGGAGCCGAGGAGTTCGGCTTCGGGACGGCGGCGCTCGTTGCGATCGGCTGCGACATGGCCCGCCAGTGCCACCTCGACACCTGCCCGGCCGGTATTGCGACCCAGCGCGAGGACCTGCGAGCGAAGTTCACCGGCACGCCCGAGCAGGTGGAGCGGTTCTTCCGGGCGATCGCCGAGGACCTGCGCCGGGAGCTCGCAGCGATCGGTGCCCGCTCGGTCGGCGAGGTGATCGGCGAGTCGGCAGGCTGGCTGACCGCGGCCCCCGGCCGGCGCACGCTCGCCATCCGGCCGCTGGTCGCGGCGCCCCGCTGGGAGGCTGGTCCGACACGCCGCTCGGATCCGTCCGCCTCCCGCCTGGCGGTCGAGCGTCAGGCGGCGTCGGAGACCGAGCAACGGCTGCTCCGGACACTGGCCGGCCGGCGGGACAACGATGGTGAGCCGGGTCGTGTTCGCCTGACGACCGCCGACCGCTCGTTCGGGGCGGCCCTCAGCGGGGCGCTCGAGCGCGGTGAGTTGGCAGGGCCGGTCCGACTCGTCGCGACCGGGACGGCCGGCCAGAGCGTCGGCGCGTTCCTGGCCGCGGGTCTCGAGCTGACGCTCGAGGGGCAGGCGAACGACTACGCCGGCAAGGGTCTCTCGGGCGGGACGCTCATCGTCCGTCCTGGCCCGGATGACCGCATCCCGGGCGTTGCCGGCGGCGGGGAGGCCGGCGTGAGAGGTCGGGTGATCGCGGGCAACACGTGCCTGTACGGGGCGACCGGCGGGCGGTGCCATTTCGTCGGGGCGGCGGGGATGCGCTTCGCGGTCCGGAACAGCGGCGCGGAGGCGGTCGTCGAGGGGATCGGTCCCCATGGCTGCGAGTACATGACCGGGGGTGTGGTCGTCGTCCTCGGTGCCGTCGGCGCGAACTTCGGGGCGGGGATGACTGGAGGACGGGCGTACCTGGTCGACCCGGACGCCGCCGAGATTGCCCACCTGCTGGCGCCGGGCGTTCGGGCGGCTCGGCTCTCGGCGGTCCGACACGAGCGAGCGGATGCCCCCGACCGGATCGGCGAGGTGCGCCGGCTCCTCGAGGCGCATGCCGCGGCCGGATCCCAGGCCGCGACCCGCGTTCTCGAGCGCTGGCCAGATGCCGAGGCGGGGATCTGGCTCGTCGAACCGGACGAGGCGTCCGTCACGGTGGCGGCGCAGCCGTCCGGCGGGCGCCCGGTGCAGGTCGCGGGTTCCGGTCGCACGGACCGGCCGGGACACGTCCGCCCGGAGCCGGCCCCCGGTCTCGTCGCTTTCCGGCCGCTCGACGAGGCCGCCGACGGGTCGACGTTCTCGTGAGCCGGGCCGCACGCACCTTCCTCGCTCGCCGGCCAGCCGCCCTCGCCCTCGCCCTCGCCTATCGCCCCGCTTTCCTCGTCAATGCGCGGCGGGAGAGCACTACGCGGGGGCTCGAGGCGCGCTGATGGGTCCGCCGATGCCTGGCGGCCTCGTCACTCTCCATATAGCTCGGCGTGCGAACCATTGACGAGGATTGGCCGGGCGGTCAGGCCGGAATCGAGCCGGAATCGGGCCTATTCGGGTACGCGTGGCCGGCGCCAACCGACCGCGAGGCGGATAGCGTTCCGGGGCCGCACATTGACGAGGATTGCCAGCGACGGACGCCGGCGACGGACGCGGGCCGAGCACTGACGCGGGCCGAGCACTGACGCGGGCCGAGTACTGGACTGTTCAGGTGCTTGCACAACGACGACCCGATCGCGTATCCTGCGCGTCATGCACCGCCATTCCTTCTCCGT
>JAJYXX010000438.1 GCA_021801545.1 Chloroflexota bacterium
GCTGCGGCGCCACCCTGGAGATCGACGCCGACGAGGCGGCCGCGTTCGTCGCGGCGCTCGAGGCCCGCCACGGGTTCGCGATCGACCTGTCGCACATCACGGTCGTCGGCCGCTGCGCCGGTTGCCGCGACGGAGGGCGCGGTTGACGCACCGCCTCCGTGGCGCACTCATCTCGCAGGCGGGCGAGCTGCACGGCGCCTGGGGGAGATGGTGCCCGTGGGCCGAACGGACGACGGTTCATCGCTTGCCGCGCACCGTCGCCGGGTCCCAGCGGGAGATACGACAGGTTGCCTATTGACCGCGCCCCCCGTCCGCCGCAGATTCGGGCCTCGACCGGCACGCGGTCCATCGCCGGTCCAGGGGAGGAGATCCCGCCGACCAGGTAACGCGGGATCGGGAGGATGGACGTCATGCGTTCCCGTCGTCGTCGACTCGTCTCCGCCCGATCCGCTTTGAGCGTGGGCGCGTTCGCGCTCGCAATCGCCGTCGGCGGGGCCGTGCCGCCAGCGTCCGCTCCCTCAGCCGCGAGGGCAGCCGAAGCAGCCGCAGCGCCGACCGACCCCGCGACGAGCCCACCGAGCCTGATCGACGAGACGGAAGCGTGCGCCCGGGTCGAGCGCTTCGGCGCCGCCCTCCTGGGCCTTCCGATCGACCAGGTCGAGTTGTTCGCCCTCGAGTCGGCCGTCATTCCGGGCGACCCGAACCGCTGGGTCGGCGGCAAGGTCCGGCGCATCGGCGGGACGGAGGCGGTCGTCGTCTTTGCCAGCCTCGACACCGGCGAGGTCATCGATGGTGCGACGCTCGAGGCTCGCACCCAGACCGGTCGCGCTCGGGAGGGGAGGATCGACCCAACGCTCCAGCGCCAGCTCGAGGCCGCCGCGCCCACGGACCGGCTGACCGTGGCCGTGCTCGTCCGGGGAGGCCCACGAGAGGCGGTGGTCGCCTCCGTCCGGGCACGCTATCCGACCGCCAGATTCAACGGCGGCATGCCGGACACCGGCGACGATGCCCTCAACATCGAGATCCGGAGCGCGCTCCGGAACGCCTACCAGGAGGCCGCCCGACGGGCGATGGAGCCGGTCATCACCCGGGCCACGGCCCTCGGGATGACGATCGAGTACGCTGCCGCCTTCGCCCCCCTCGTGTACGTCACGGGCACGCCGGACGCGATCCGGCAGCTCGCCACGGAGCCGGCCGTGTTCCGGATCACCACGTCCACGACGACGTCGCTATCGATGGCCTCCGCGGGGCCGACGAACCAGGCCGACTGGTCGTACAACAGCGGCTACCGGGGTGCGGGCTCCCGGATCGCGGTGGTCGAGTACAACAACGTCAACTGGTCGGCCACCGATCTGAGCACGATCCCGAGCGGCCGTCGAGTCTCGTACAGCACTGGCTCTGTCGCTCCTGGTAACCACCCGACCCTTGTCATGGGCACGATCGCCAGCCAGACGAGCGGGCGCCGTGGGACCGCGCCGGACGCGTTCTTCATCAGCTCCGCCACGGGCGGCGCGCAGGGCGCAAGCGAAGCGCAGGACTTCCGCATTCTGCAGGCGATCGACACCGCGGTCGACCCGGCCTTGGGCAACGCCGACGTCGTCAACCTGAGCATCGTCCAGGACACGGCTGCGGGCGCCTCCGCGCTCACGGCATACGTCGACGAGGTCGCGCGCAGCGCCGGGGTGCACTTCACGACGGCGGGTGGGAACCATGTGCCGAACTGCGATGCGACCTCGGGGATCGAGGTTCTCGATCAGATCCGCCCACCCGGCGACGCGTGGAACTCGATCACGACGGGTGGCATCGACGACAAGAACACTGCCAGCTGGGCCGACGACACGGTCTGGACCCACTGCTACAAGGATCCGCCCGGCGGCACGTTCAAGCCAGAGATGAGCGCGCCAGCAGTTTCGGTCACCGTAGCCGGACTTTCCGACAGCGGCGTCAGCTTCGCGAACCCGCAGGTGGCTGGCGCCTTTGGCCAGCTCATCGGCCAGAAGCCGACCGAGCTGCGAGACGAGCCGGTGAAGACAAAGGCGATCCTCCGCGCGGCTTCGATGGCCCATCGGACCGCCTACCCCGGTCAGGTCGATGCCCCGCTCGACGACCGGGAGGGCCTGGGCTCGCTCACGACGAAGTGGGCGAACCTCGTCGCCGATCGGCGCCTCAGCAGCGGCTATCCGCTCGGCGACTTCGGATCCTGGATCGCCAACGGCCTCTGGAACGGGAGCTGCTACACGACGCCGTCAGCCACGACGCTGAGCGTCTCGACCGCGGGCGGTCGAAAGATCCGCTTCGTCATCAGCTGGCAGAGCCACGGCTTCTATCTCGAGGGCTCGAACGGCTTCGGGACCGACGACTCCTACTCGGACACCCGCCAGTCGGACATCGATCTCTACGTCTACGACAAGAATGGCACCCTCGTCGATGCCTCGGCCTCGTTCAACTGGAACACCGAGTGGGTCGAGTGGACGTACGATGGGACGCGCGGTCCCTATAGTGTCCAGATCCGCCCCTACAGCTGGAGCTGCTACCTCGCCCAGGAGAAGATCGGCTGGGCCTGGGTGGCCTGGAGCACGCCATGAGCCGGTCACTTGGGATGATCGTGACCGCCGTG
>JAJYXX010000012.1 GCA_021801545.1 Chloroflexota bacterium
TCGAGATCGCGTCCGGCGCCCAGGCGCGCTGAGCGGGCGCAGACGCAGGAGGCAGAGACAGCACATGGCGACCGCCGCACCGACCGCGACCGGACGGGTGATCCAGATCACCGGCCCCGTCGTCGACGTCGAGTTCCCCGCCGGCCGGCTGCCGGCCATCTTCAGCGCCGTCGAGATCGAGCGCGAGGGCACGGAGCCGCTGACCTGCGAGGTCCAGCAGCACCTCGGCAACAACTGGGTCCGGACCGTAGCGATGACGACGACCGACGGCCTCGCCCGCGGCGTCCTCGTGCGCGACACCGGCGCCCCGATCAGCGTGCCGGTCGGGGAGGCGACGCTCGGCCGCGTCTTCGACGTCCTCGGCAAGCCGATCGACGGCAAGGGACCGGTCACGACCGACGTCCGCCTGCCGATCCATCGCCCCGCCCCGCCGTTCGACCAGCAGACGACCTCCGAGGAGGTGTTCGAGACCGGCCTGAAGGTCATCGACCTGATCGCTCCGTTCAAGAAGGGCGGCAAGGTCGGCATCTTCGGCGGCGCCGGCGTCGGCAAGACGGTCATCATCCAGGAGCTGATCCGGAACGTCGCCCAGGAGCACTCCGGGTACTCGGTCTTCGCCGGAGTGGGGGAGCGCTCGCGCGAGGGCAACGACCTCCTCCACGAGATGACCGAATCGGGCGTCATCGACAAGACCGTCATGGTCTTCGGCCAGATGAACGAGCCGCCCGGCGCCCGCCTCCGCGTCGGCCTCACCGGCCTGACGATGGCCGAGTACTTCCGCGACGAGGAGGGCCGCGACGTCCTCCTCTTCATCGACAACATCTTCCGCTTCACCCAGGCGGGCTCCGAGGTCTCGGCGCTCCTTGGTCGGATGCCGTCGGCGGTCGGCTACCAGCCGAACCTGGCGACCGAGATGGCCGCCCTTCAGGAGCGGATCACCTCGACGAAGAAGGGCTCGATCACCTCGCTCCAGGCGGTCTACGTCCCGGCCGACGACTACACCGACCCGGCGCCGGCGACGACGTTCGCCCACCTCGACTCGACGATCCGGCTGGAGCGCTACCTCACCGAGATCGGCATCTACCCAGCCGTCGACCCGCTCACCTCGACCTCGCGTGTCCTCGACCCGCTGATCGTCGGCCAGGAGCACTACGAGGTCGCCCGCGAGACGCAGCGCGTCCTCCAGCGCTACCGGGACCTCCAGGACATCATCGCGATCCTCGGCATCGACGAGCTCTCCGAGGAGGACAAGTCGACTGTCGCCCGGGCGCGCCGTCTGCAGCGCTTCATGAGCCAGCCGTTCTTCGTCGCCGAGGTGTTCACCGGCCGGTCGGGCGTCTACGTTCCGATCAAGGACACGGTGGCGTCGTTCAGGGAGATCCTCGAGGGCAAGGCCGACACCCTGCCCGAGCAGGCGTTCTTCCTGGCGGGTACGCTCGACGACGTACGGGCGAACGCCGAGAAGCTCCAGGCATGACGCTCGCTGACGGGACGCGCTCGATCACCGAGAGTTCCCCGCTGTTCTGCGCCGGGAGGCCGACCTGATGCCACTCCTGCTCGAGATCGTCACCCCGGAGCGGCTCGTCTACAGCGATTACGTTGACTCGGTCCAGATTCCCGGGATCGAGGGCGAGCTCGGCATCCTGCCCCACCACACGCCGCTCGTCTCGATGCTCGGCATGGGCGAGCTGCGCATCCGCAAGGGCGCGAGCGAGGAGTCGTTCGCGATCTTCGGCGGCTTCCTCCAGGTCCGACCGGACAAGGTCGTCGTCATGGCCGAGACGGCCGACCTCGCCTCGGAGATCGACCTCGAGCGGGCCCAGGAGGCGAGGCGCCAGGCCGAGAAGGCGCTCGAGACCGGGTACCACGAGACCGCTGACCTGGCCGCGGCGCGGGCCGCCCTCCAGCAGGCCCTCCTCCGGATCCGGGTCGCCGAGCGACGCCACCGCGAGGGTCCGCGGCGGCGCGGCTAGCCTCGTGGTCAACGACCGACCGTTCCACTGGGAGTTCCGTCCGGAGCCGATCGAGCGTGCGGTCTTCCGGATCGACGGCGGCCGACCGCTGGCGGGCAGCGTGCCGATCAGCGGGGCGAAGAACGCGGCCCTGAAGATGTTCGCTGCCGCGACCCTGACCGGTGAGCGCTGCCGCTTCACGAACGTGCCCGAGATCGAGGACGTCCGGGTCATGGCCGAGACGCTTCGCGACCTCGGCGTCGTCGTCGACCATCCGGCCCCGAACGTTTACGAGGTCGCCTCGGGCGACGTCGACTGGCTCTTCGTCCCGCTCGAGGCGGCCGCCAAGATGCGGGCGAGTTTCATGCTCCTCGGCCCGCTCCTCACCCGGTTCGGGCGCGTGATCATCAGCAACCCGGGCGGCGACCGGATCGGCCGGCGACCGGTCAACCTCCACGTCGATGCGATGCGCGCCCTCGGGGCGGAGATCGAGTACCGGAACGGCTACTACTTCGCCCGGTCACCCGGCCGGCTCCGTGGCGGGGAGGTCCGGTTCCCGTTCGTCTCGGTCATGGGCACCGAGAACGCCATGCTCGCCGCGACGCTCGCCGAGGGCCACACCGTCATCCGGCCAGCGGCCCGCGAGCCGGAGGTCGACGA
>JAJYXX010000114.1 GCA_021801545.1 Chloroflexota bacterium
GGACGCTCGACGCGAAGGAGGAAGTCGGCGTGACCGCGCCAGCGCCCGTCGAAGAACGTCGCCTGGTAGATGACGTCCCGGCCCGCCCGCATCGCGGCCAGGGTTTCCGCCTCGGCGGCGCGCAACTGGTCCGGCGTGCGCAGCTCCGCGGTGTCGATCTCGTGGATCGAACGCCCCTCCGCACGCAGCCGTTCGAGGTACGCCTGCTCGTGAGCGACGCCGCGCTCCTGCATCAGCTCGATCTCCGGGTCGAATCGGACCGGCTTCTCCCACCTGCCTTCGCTCCGCCCCAGTTCGAGGGTCGCGAGGTGGTCGCAGTTCAGGTAGCCGACGAGATCCGTGGCGCTGACGATCAGCGTCCCCTCGATCAGCTGCACGGTCGGATCGCCTGCATCGTAGCTGTCATCGTTCGTGCAGCGTACCCGCTGGCGGTGCCAGCTCGCCTGTCACGGCCCCCGGAGGCCCGGCAGGCTGACCGCCGCAGCGCCCCGCGGCGGAACGCCCGCGCCCCCGTGGCAAGCTGCCCGCGGCCACGCCCACCTCGCTTCAGGCCGGCGGCAGCACCCGTCCCGGGTTGAGGATGCCAAGCGGATCGAGGGCGGCCTTGATCGCCCGCATCACCCGCACGGCGTCCGGACCCACCTGCTCGATGAGGTAGTCGCGCCGCACGACCCCGACCCCGTGCTCGGCCGTCACCGTCCCGCCGAGGGCGATCGCCGCCCGGTAGAGGTCGCCGCGCGCCGCTTCGGTCGTCGCCTCCGCAGTCGGGTCGTCGCGCTCGAAGACGAACGTCGGATGGAGGTTCCCGTCGCCGGCATGGCCGAACGTCCCGATCGTGACCCCGTACCGCTCACCGATCGCCTCGATCGCCCGGAGCACCTCCGGAATCCGGCTGCGCGGCACGCCGACGTCCTCCATACGCGCCACGCCGAGCCGCTCGAGCGCGTGGTAGGCCATCCGCCGGCCCTGCCGCAGCCAGTCCGCCTCCGCGGCATCGGCCGCCCGGACGACGAGCGTCGCCCCGGCCGTCTGGCAGGCCGCCTGCGCCCCGTCGAGCTCGTCGGTCGCGCCCGCCCCGGGCAGGTCCGACTCGACCATCAGCATCGCGGCCGCCTCGCGATCGAGCCCCAGGTGGTGCCAGTCGTCGACGGCGGCGATCGTCACCCGGTCCATCAGCTCGAGCGTCACCGGGCCGAGACCGGCCGCGGTCATCCCGCTCACCGCAGCCCCGGCCGCCTCGAGCGTGCCGAAAAAGGCGAGCAGCGTCGATCGGGGCGGGGGTGCCGGACGGAGCCGGAGGGTCGCCTCGGTGATGAGCCCGAGCGTCCCCTGCGAGCCCACGAACAGCTGGGTGAGCGCGTAGCCGGCGACGTCCTTGATGTTCCGGCCACCGGTCCGCAGGACCGTGCCGTCGGCCAGGACGACCTCGAGCCCGAGCACCGAGTCGCGGGTCTGGCCGTACTTCACGCAGCACAGGCCGCCCGCGTTCGTGCCCAGGTTGCCGCCGATCGTGCACTGCTCGTACGAGGCCGGATCGGGCGGGTAGAAGAGGCCGTACTCGGCGACGGCGGCCTTGAGGATCGCGTTGACGATCCCCGGCTGGACGACCGCGACGAGGTTCTCACGGTCGATCTCGAGGATCCGGTTCATCCGCGTGAAGGCGATCGTCAGGCCGCCCTCGATCCCGGCCGCGCCGCCCGAGAGGCCGGTCCCGGCACCGCGCGCCACGACCGGCACCCGATGTTCGGCGGCGAGCCGGACGAGCTCGGCGACCTCGGCTGTCGTGCTCGGCAGCGCGACCGCGAGCGGGAGTCCCGGCACCAGGTAGGCGGTCTCGTCGCGCCGGTGGGCCTCCCGCTCGAGCGGGTCGACGAGGAGGCGGAGGCCCGGCAGGCGCTCCCGGACGCGGTCGAGAAACGCCTGGCCGATGGCGGGGTCGCTCGTCACGATGCGCGACGGCTGCTCATGTCGCCGAGGTGTCGGCCCATGAGCTGGTTTGCTCTCCGCCGGGAGGGCCGGAGCCCGCTCAGCGTTCGCCGGGTTGGTGGCCGACGACCCACCAGGCAACCGGGAAGACGGTCGCGGCGAGCGCCAGCTTCAGCAGATCCCAGAGCACGAACGGCGTCAGGCCGTTCGCCACGGTGTCGGCCGGCGACATCCCGGTGGCCGCCATCAGCCAGGGCAGGCCGACAGCGTAGATGGCGACGCTGCCGATCAGCATCGCTGCGACCGAGCCGCCGAGCCGCCGGTCCCAGCCGAGCTCGGCGAGCCGCCCGGCGATCCCACTCGCGAGCAGGAAGCCGACGAGGTAGCCGCCGGTCGCACCGAGGACCAGCCGGCCCTCCTGGATCGAGACGATGACACCCACCCCGCCTTTGTGCTCGGCGAAGGCCGGAAAGCCGACGACCCCGATGGCCACGTAGAGCAGGGTGGCGAGGAAGCCGCGCCGGACCCCGAGCGCGCCGCCTGCGACGAGCACGCCGAACGTCTGGCCGGTGACCGGCACGGGGTTACCGGGCAACTTGATGCTGATCAGGGCGGTGAGGGCGATCAGCACTGCGCCGGCGACCACGAGCGCGACATGACGGGCGCGCGAGCTGAGGCGCTCACC
>JAJYXX010000199.1:0-1248 GCA_021801545.1 Chloroflexota bacterium
TGGGCGCAGAACATCATCACCGGCTTTGCCCGATTGAACGGGCGAAGCGTGGGAATCGTGGCCCAGCAGCCGGCGGTCCTGGCCGGGGCACTCGACATCAACGCCTCGATCAAGGCCGCCCGGTTCGTGCGCACCTGCGACTGCTTCAACATCCCGCTCGTGACGTTCGTCGACGTGCCGGGATTCCTGCCCGGCGTCGGTCAGGAGCACGGTGGCATCATCAAACACGGTGCGAAGCTGCTCTACGCCTACTGTGAGGCGACCGTTCCGAAGGTGACGGTGATCACGCGCAAGGCGTACGGCGGCGCATACGACGTCATGAGCAGCAAGCACGTGCGTGGCAACATGAACTTCGCCTGGCCGATGGCGGAGATCGCGGTCATGGGCGCGGAGGGTGCCGTGAACATCATCTTCCGCGAGCAGATCGCCGCGGCCGCGGATCCCGCCGCCGAGCGTGCTCGACTCGTCGCCGAGTACGAGGCACAGTTCAACAACCCGTACATCGCGGCGGCGCGCGGCTACATCGACGATGTCATCCTGCCGTCGGAGACGCGACCTCGCCTGATCCGTGCCCTGGAGATGCTGCGTGACAAGCGCGAGACGAATCCCTCGAAGAAGCATGGCAACATCCCGCTCTGAGGCGGGGGCGTCTTTGTGCAAAGACGACCCGGACGACCCGCCGACTGTGACGACCGAGGCGACCGACCGATGACCGGCGTCCCGCCTCGCCTCCTGGTGACCGACCGATGACCCGACCGTTTGACCGCGTTCTCGTCGCCAACCGGGGGGAGATCGCACTCCGGATCATCCGCGCCTGCCACGAGCTGGGGATGGAGGCGATCGCCGTGTACAGCGATGCGGACCGCCGGGCTGCCCACGTGCGCGCAGCCGATGCGGCCGTGCGCATCGGGCCGGCACCGGCCCCGGAAAGCTATCTGCGGTCGGAGGCGATCGTCGAGGCGGCGCTGGCAACGGGAGCCCAGGCGGTCCATCCCGGCTACGGATTCCTCGCCGAGCGGGCGTCGTTCGCCCAGGCGGTCGAGGACGCGGGGATCGTGTTCGTCGGTCCGCCCCCGGCCGCGATCGCGGCCCTCGGTGACAAGCTGGCCGCTCGTCGGGCGGCGGCGTCGGCCGGCGTGCCGGTCGTGCCCGGGACGCTCGAGCCGGCGCCGGTCGACCGGCCCGACCAGGTGGCGGCGATCCTCGCCGAGGCCGAACGCGTCGGGTTTCCGCTCCTCGTCAAGGCTG
>JAJYXX010000199.1:1348-2607 GCA_021801545.1 Chloroflexota bacterium
GAGTACGACCCGCTGATCGCGAAGCTGATCGCCCATGCCACCGACCGACCGGCCGCGATCGCGCGCCTCCGCCGGGCGCTCGATGAGATCGAGATCGGCGGGATCCAGACGACCGTGCCGTTCGACCGCTTCGCCATCAGCCATCCGACGTTCGCCGCGGGCGAGCTCTCGACGAGCTGGGTGGGGGAGTACTGGGACGGCACCGGTGAGCGTGTCCGGGCGGTTGAGCTCGCCGAGCTCGCGGCTGGCCTGGCGGCGATCGAGGGCGCTCGGGCGGGCGACGGGGCGGGCGAGATGACCGGTTGGAATGCGCCGGCCCAGGCGGCGGCAGGCGGTCTGGCGGCGCCGTCGGGCACGGCGGATGGGCGGGCGAGCGGTCGCCCGGGTCGCGGCGAACGATCGGCGTGGCGCACGGTGGGCCGGGCGGAAGCCGTCGACAGGTGGCCGGCGTGAGCGCGGCACGCGAACCGGTGGAGACGGCCCCGGTGGCGGCGGACCCGATCGCAGTCATCCCGGTGGAGCCGGGCGTGACCGCGACGGTCGGGCCGGCGCCCGGGCAGGCGGCCGGCACCGAGCCCGGGCAGCCACTCCCGGGACCCGCCGCCCTGATCGACCCGCGGGCAGTCCGCGTCTCGGTGGCCGTGACGTCCCGCATGGACGGCGACCCCGCGATCGTCGTGGCCCCCCCGGCCGCAGCCTCGACAGGTGGGTCGGTAGACCATCCCCTCGTCAACGGCGAGCCCGCCCCGGTCCGGCTCGAGTGGCTGGACGCGCAGCGGGCGATCCTCGTTCGGGACGCCGACGCCGGCGCCGAACGGACGCGGGTCCTCCTCGGCCCACCCCGGGCGCTTGCCACCGACGGTACGCTGGTCCGGGAGGTCGTCGTCGATGGCTGGCGGCTCGACATCGAGCTCGAATCGGAGCGGCGAGCGGCGCTCCGTGAACGTGCCCGGCGGGGCAGGGAAGCGGCCGGGCACAGCGGTCCGCTCGAGGTCCGCTCGATCATCCCGGGCCGGATCGTCGCTGTCTCGGTCGCCCCGGGCGATGCGGTCGCGGCCGGCCAGCAGCTCATGGCGCTCGAGGCGATGAAGATGCAGAACGAGCTCCGCGCGCCGCGCGAGGGGACGATCGAGCGGATCGCCGTCGGGGTCGGGCAGAACGTCGAGCTCGGCGACCTGCTCCTGGTGATCACATGAGTCGCGAGCATCCGGCCAGGGGTCCCTTCCGCCGTCCGGCCGCCGCGGGCGGATCCGGAGGCG
>JAJYXX010000317.1 GCA_021801545.1 Chloroflexota bacterium
ACTCGATGACCCCCAGCAGCTCGCCGGCGAACCCGGCCACGGCCAGGAGGAGACCGACGACGACCTCGCCGACGGCGAACCGGGAGATCGGCTGCCAGGCGGGCTCGGGCGGGACGTCGAACTGGACTTCGATCTCGCCGCTGAGCATCGCGCCTAGCGTCCGGACCTGGCTGTCGAGGCTGCGCAGTCGCTCCACGGTCGCCCGCAGCACCGGCAGCGGTGTCGCCGAGGGATGGCTGTCGTGAAGCGCGACGAGCTCTTCGTGCACCTTGACCGCCTGGCGATAGCGCTCGTAGCGTTCCCGGGCAGCCTCCCGCTCGGCGTTCAGGCGTTCCGCCTGGCGCGCCTTCTCGAGCAGGGCGCGCCGCTCGGCGAGGGCCGTCTCGGCCATCGACCGTCGTTCACGCGCGAGCGAGAGCGCCTCGCGGTCGCCCTCGAGCGTTGCCAGCTGGCGTTCGCCGTTCTCGACCGAGGCCTGGAGCTGGGCGACGGCCTCCTCGGCCACCTTCAGGCGCCCCGGGTTCCGGTCGCCGCGCATCTTCAGGTCGCGGAGCGCCCGCTCGAGCTTCTTCTTCGCCGCCGACGTGCCGCGGTCGGCACCGCTGATCGACGCCTGGAGCCGGTCGCGGAGGGCGGACTCGTCGCGGGCGAGATCGGCAACCTCGTGATGACGGACCGAGGCGGTCGAGCGGAAGAACGGTTCGGTCGGGATGCCGGTCAGCTCGGCGAGCCGCTCGTCGGCGAGCGCCGGGTCGGTGACCACCTCACCGTTGAGCTGGAACCGGACGGTCCCCTTCGCGCCGCGGAACGACTTCTCGAGGCTGCCGGTGCGAACACCGTCCTCGTCCTCGTGGCTGAACTGGAGGCTGATCTGCGGGCGGGCATCGTTGCCCGCGTCCCACGGCCGGAGCGCCTCGAGATCGGCCTGGGTCGAGGTCACCTTGCGGGTCAAGGCCAGCTCGAGCGCCCGCTGGATCGTCGACTTGCCGGCCTCGTTCGGGCCGCGCACGATCGTCAAACCGGTCGCGAGGTCGATGTCGAGGTCGCGATAGCGGCGCAGATCACGGACCTGGAGGTGGGTGATCCTCACAGCGACACCTCGTGGCCGGCGAGCAGGAGGCGACCGAGCCGGAGGGCGTCCCGCTGCTCGGCCGCCTCGGCGATCCGGTCCGCCGCCTCGAGCTCGGCGATCTGGCCCTCGAGATCGCGCACGAACGCCCCGACGATCGTGTCGGGCGGCGGCAGGGGCCCCTCCGAGAGGGCGGGGGTGGACTGGTCGCGAACGCGGACCTTGAGGAACGACGGGGCGAGTGCCGCCTCGACCTCGTCGACCTCGAGATCGAGCTCGTCGTGGCGGACACCGGTGAGTCGGACGTCGAGGACGAGGTCAGGGTCGGCCCGGGTGAGGAGCTCGGCGATGAGCGCCGGCTGGCTGGCGATCGCCGCTGCGTCGAGATCGACCTTCTCGAACTGGGTCCGCCCCACCTGGCGCTCCTCGACCGCGACGGTCCGCTTCCCGGCGCGCTGGTCGAGCGTGACGAGGAGGACCCGGCCGGCCTCGTCCTGGTCGAGGGCCACCGGTTCCGGGGCGCCACTGTAGGCGTACCGGACGCCGCCGCTCTTCGCCACGAGCGTCGAATGCCAGTGCCCGAGCGCGAGGTAGTCGAGCCCGGACGCGGCGATCTCCTCCTTCGTGACGACGACTTCGTCGCTGTCCGTCCGGCCCGGGATCGCGACCGACCCGTGGATCATCCCGATCCGCCAGGTCACCCGGTCCTCCTTCGAGGCATCGAAACCGGCGAGCGGGCTGTGTGGCGCGCGCTTCGTCTCGAAGACACGCCCGAAGACGACCGCGTCGACGGCCGGCAGGACGACCTCCGGCCGCTCGGGCGTCAGGACCACCAGGAGGTCCGCGTCGGCGGGCAGGCCGGCTAGGGCGACCAGGTCGTAGGCGCGGTAGACCGACGAACGGTCGAAGACGTCGTGGGTGCCGGGGATCAAGATCGCCCGGACCTTCGCGGCGGCGAGGCGACGGAGCTCGCTCGCGACGCGCTCGACCGAGCGGCACGGCTGGGTGTTCGAGTCGAAGAGGTCGCCGGCGATGAGGAAGAGATCGACCCGCTCCTCGAGGGCGAGGTCGATCGCGGCTCGGAAGGCAGCGAACTGGCGCTCGCGCTGCGCCGCGGCCTGCTCGCCGAGGTCGGCGTGGCGGGCCCCGAGGTGGACGTCGGCCGTGTGCAGCAGGCGGAGCATCGGGCGCGGGCGGACCTCACTGGTGCGGGCGCATGACAGGCGTCTCGGCCGGGCAGGATGCTGCTCTCCCGGCCCCGGGAACCGCTGCCGGGCCCCGAGCGGGGAACGGCGCGAGCGAGGAACCCCCCGACCCTCGCTCGCCTGCCACAGCTTTGCCGTGCATTGTGACAGGTTCCCTGTCACGGCCGCCAGAGGCCAGCCGGGCTTCGTCCGGCCCCCGGATGCGCCGATGGCCACTCGCCCGGCGCAGTAGCATCTGCGACATGGACGATGCCCCTCGCGCCGGCGCCCGGGCCACGCTCGAAGCCGAGCGGGATCGCCTCCGCGCCGAGCTCGCCCAGGAGATCGAGTC
>JAJYXX010000205.1 GCA_021801545.1 Chloroflexota bacterium
CTACGCCGAGAGCATGTTCCGGCTCGACATCGAGGGCCAGGAATACAGCCTCAAGCCGATGAACTGCCCGGAGAGCACGATCATCTACCGCAGTCGGCTGCGCTCGTACCGCGACTTGCCGCTCCGGTTGGCCGAGTACGGTCGACTCCATCGCAACGAGCGCTCCGGGACGCTCTCGGGGCTCACCCGGGTCCGTCACTTCGTCCAGGACGATAGCCATATCTACGTTCGACCGGACCAGCTGCGTGACGAGATCGAGGCACTTCTGGGCGAGATCCGCGAGGTCTACGGCTGGTTCGGGCTCGAGCCGCGCTTCGCCTTCGCCACGAAGCCGGACAAGGCGCTCGGTGACCCGGCGCTCTGGGAGAAGGCCGAAGGCTACATCCACGAGGCATTCGACCGGGCCGGGATCGGTTACACCCTGAAGCCGAAGGACGGCACGTTCTACGCGCCGAAGATCGACATCCAGGTCGAGGACGCGCTCGGACGCTCGTGGCAGACCGCCACCCTGCAGATCGATCTCGTCATGCTCCCCGAACGGTTCGACCTCGAGTACATCGACGAGCACGGCCAGCCGCAGCGTCCGATCGCCATCCACCGTGCCGTCTACGGCTCGCTCGAGCGGTTCATCGGCATCCTCGTCGAGCACTTCGGTGGTGCCTTCCCGGTCTGGCTGGCGCCGGTCCAGGCGGTCGTCATCCCGATCGCCGACCGGCACGTGCCGGCCGCCCGAGCGCTCGAGGCGGTCCTGCGTTCGCGCGGCCTGCGTGTCGAAGTGGACGACTCGGACAACCGGATGCAGAACAAGATCCGGCTCGCCCAGGAGCAGAAGGTGCCGTACATGCTCGTCCTGGGTGACCGCGAGGTCGAGTCGGGAACCGCTGCGCCGCGGACGAGAGGCGGCGAGCAGCAGCCGGCCGAGGCATGGGCAACTCTCGCTGACCGACTCGCCGTCGAGGCTCGGGAACGCCGCGTCTGATCGCCAGGCGCTGTCCAGCCGGACCTGGGGCCGCCCGCTCCGGTCGGTTACGTGCACGTCGTGCAAGCCGGGGGCCGGCGGGTGGGCCGGTGCGGCCGCGCAAGCCGACCCACAACGACCGGGCGACGGCCGGCCGGGCCCGATCCGGGGCCACCTCGCGTTGCCCGCCGATCCGGCCCTGTGCTATAGTCCCGCGGCGACCGAGCCCGGGTCGTTGCGTCTGCGTATGCGCGCCGGACGCACGCAGAACAGGTAACGAAGGGGTCAGAAATCAGCCGAGACCTGCGCGTCAACCAGATGATCCGTGTCCCACAGGTGCGGGTCGTGGATGAAGAGGGAGCACAGCTTGGGGTGATGCCCACGCCGGAGGCTCTGAGACTTGCGCAGGAGCGGGGATATGACCTCGTCGAGGTCGCGCCGATGGCCACGCCGCCGGTCGTGAAGTTCCTCGATTTCGGGCAGTACAAGTACGAGCTCACGAAGCGCGAGAAGGAAGCGAAGCGCAAGCAACGGTCGGTCTCGTTCAAGGAGGTCCGCCTGAAGCCGAAGATCGGCCAGGGTGACTTCGAGACGAAGGTCCGCCGGGCGATCGAGTTCCTCGAAGAAGGGGATCGGGTCAAGGTCGCGGTCCAGTTCCGCGGTCGTGAGCTCACCCATCCGGAAATCGGCCGCAACCTCCTCGCCAGGTTCAGCGACGCGATCAAGGATCACGGCGTGATCGAGCGGGCGCCGCTGCTCGAGGGCAAGTCGATGCACATCACGGTGGCATCGGTCCACAAGCCCAGGGCGGCGGAGGCCGTGAAGGCGGCGGAGGCCATGAAGGCGCCCGAGCCGGCCGCGGCGCCGGCCGCGCCGGCCAGCCCGGCCAAGGCACGGGCGGCCATGGCGGCCGCCAGGATGAAGACGAACACGGATCCGACGCCAGCCGCGTCGTCCACGACAGGAGAGTGAGGCCAGGGTGCCGAAGCTGAAGTCACACAAGGGGACCCAGAAGCGACTCGGGGTCACCGGAAGCGGGAAGGTGTACCGGGTGAAGTCCTGGCGCGGCCACCACCTCGAGATCAAGAGCTCGCGCCGGACCCGGCGCTATGCCGGCAAGGCGATCGTTGGATCCGAGCACTCGAAGCAGGTCCGGCGCCTGCTGCCGTACCTCTAGGAGCACCGAAGACCGATGGCCCGAGTCAAGCGCGGCGTTGCCGCCCACAAGCGCCACAAGCGCCTCCTGAACGCTGCCGAGGGTCGCCGGGGGACGAAGTCCCGCCTCGTCAAGACGGCCCGCGAGGCGCAGCTCCACGCGCTCGCCTATGCGACGCGCGATCGCAAGCAGCGCAAGCGCCAGATGCGCGGACTGTGGATCATCCGGATCAACGCCGCGGCCCGCGAGCACGGCCTGACGTACGGGGCGTTCATCGCCGGCCTGCGCAGGTCGCACGTCGAGATCGACCGGAAGATCCTCGCCGATCTCGCCGTCCGTGACGCGGCAACGTTCGGCCGGATCATCGAGGTGGCGAAGGGGGCCTGATCGCGCCGAGCGCGCGCTCCCCGCGCGCACAGCCGACCAGGCGAGCCCTCGAGTCGTCGGGTACGACATCGAGGGCTCGTGATTCACGGCCCGAGGGAGA
>JAJYXX010000159.1 GCA_021801545.1 Chloroflexota bacterium
GAGGTGAAGATCGAGCTCGTCGAGCCGACCGACGAGACGACCGGGGTCGCCCGGTTCCTGGCCGCGAAGGGCGAAGGCTTCCACCACGTCTGCTTCGAGGTCGCCGACCTCGCCGAGACGCTCACCCGACTCGCGATCGACGGGATCGAGCTGATCGACACCGCCCCGCGCAAGGGCGCCGAGGGCCCGGTCGCATTCCTCCACCCACGGAGCTGCCACGGTGTCCTCGTCGAGCTGATCGAGGCGCCGGGCGGCCCGGCCTGGACGGCCCTCGGCTACCCGCAGCGCTGATCGGGGCTCAGCCCCGGTAGCCGGCCGCGCGGAGGAGCGCCGGGATCTCCGTCGGGGAGGACGCCATCCGGATCCCGGCCGTCTCGAGCGCTGCCACCTTCTCGGCCGCGGTGCCGCGCCCGCCGCTGATGATCGCCCCGGCATGGCCCATCCGCTTGCCCTCGGGTGCCGTCCGGCCGGCGATGAAGGCGGCCATCGGCACGCCCCGGAGGTGCTCGGCTGCCCAGGCGGCGGCCTCCTCCTCGGCCGAGCCGCCGATCTCGCCGATCAGGACGATCGCCTCGGTTTCCGGATCGGCGGCGAAGAGCTGGAGGACGTCGAGGAAGGTCGTGCCGATGATGGGATCGCCGCCGATCCCGACGCACGTGCTCTGGCCAATCCCGGCGTCGGTCATCGCCTGGACCGCCTCGTAGGTGAGCGTCCCTGAGCGCGAGACGACGCCGACCGTGCCCTCGCGGTGGATCGAGCCCGGGATGATCCCGACCTTCGCCCGGCCAGGGGAGGTCGCGCCGGGGCAGTTCGGGCCGATCAGTCGCGCCCCCGCCTGGCGGACGACCTCGACGGTCGGGAGCATGTCGAGGGCGGGGATCCCCTCGGTGATGCAGAAGATGGTCGTGATCCCGGCCCCGACCGCCTCGAGGACGGCGTCCGGGGCGCCGGCGGCCGGGACGAAGACGCACGAGGTGTTCGCGCCGGTCTCCCGAACGGCGTCGGCCACGGTGTTGAAGACCGGGACGCGACCGTCGAGGGCGGTGAGGCCGCCCTTGCCGGGCGTCACGCCGGCGACGACATGGGTGCCGTAGTCGAGCATCTGGCGGGAGTGGAACTCGCCCTCGCGGCCGGTGATCCCCTGGACGACGAGTCGCGTCTCGCGGCCGATCAGGATGCTCACGCCGCACCTCCGGTGGCCGGTGTCGCCGCCGATGTCGCTTCCGTGGCGACCGCCCGCGCTGCCGCGACCGCCTTCTCGGCCGCCTCGTCGAGGCTGGCCGCCGTCTCGAAGTTCGCCTTGCGCAGCAGGTGGGCCGCCTCTTCGGCGTTCGTGCCGACGATCCGGACGACCATCGGGACCTCCCGCGACTGGCGCGCCCGGGCCTCGATCAGACCCCGCGCCACCTCGTCGCCGCGGGTGATGCCGCCGAAGATGTTGACGAGGATCGCGTCGACCTTCGAGTCGGCGAGGATCAGCCGCATCGCGGCCGCGACCCGGTCCGCCTTCGCCCCGCCGCCGATGTCGAGGAAGTTCGCCGGCTCGCCGCCGGCGCGCTTCACGAGGTCCATCGTCGTCATCGCCAGCCCGGCCCCGTTCACCATGCAGCCGATCGTGCCGTCGAGGTGGATGAAGCTGATGTCGTGGTGGCGCGCCTCGGCGTCGGCGGGGTCCTCTTCGTCGAGGTCGCGCATCTCCTCGAGCCCGGGATGGCGAACGAGCGCGGAGTCGTCGAGGGTGATCTTCGCGTCGAGGCAGACGAGGCGCTCGACCGGCCCCTCCGGCCCGGTCTCGCGGACGATCGCCAGCGGGTTCACCTCGACGAGGTCGGCATCGTTCACCTTCATCGTCGCCACGAGGCCCTTCGCGATCCGGACGAAGCTCTTCAGGTGCGGGCCGAGCCCGACGGCGAAGGCGAGCTCGCGCGCCTGGTAGTCGAACAGGCCGAGCAGCGGGTGGGCGCTGGCGCGGTGGATCGCCTCGGGCGTCGCCCGGGCGACCTCCTCGATCTCGACTCCGCCCTCGGCCGAGGCCATGACGACGATCCGCCGGCTCGCCCGGTCGAGGATCGCGCCGAGGTAGTACTCCTTGACGATCACCGCCGCGGCGGCGACGAGGACCTTGCGGACCGGGATCCCCTTGATCGACAGGCCGAGGATCCGCTCGGCGACCGCCTCCGCCTCGTTCGCGGTCGCCGCCAGCTTCACGCCGCCGGCCTTGCCGCGTCCGCCGACGAGCACCTGGGCCTTGATGACGACGCTCCCGGCCCCGGCCGCGAAGAAGCGTTCGGCGGCGGTACGGGCCTCGGCTGGTGTCCTGGCGACCGACCAGTCGGGGATCGGCAGTCCCTGGGTCAGGAGGAGGGACTTGGCGTCGGCTTCCTGGATCTTCACGCGCTGATGGCTCCTCGCGGTGGCTCTCTGGTGGCTCCGGTTGCGTGCCTGAGTGATCCATCCCGAGGCGGACGGTTCGTCGCGGCGCACCGAGCACGCTCCCCGGGAATGCTGGTGGTCTCGGGCAGGCAGGACGTCGGCCAGGTCGGCCGGCCCACCAAGATCGCCGTCGATGGTACCCGAGAGCGGTCGCCCGCGCGCAGCCG
>JAJYXX010000313.1 GCA_021801545.1 Chloroflexota bacterium
CACCGCGCGGTCGGCAACCCAGGCGGCGAGGAGCTCCTGCTCGACGGCGAGCTGGAGCGACGCGTCGATCGTCAGGCGCAGGTCCAGCCCCGGCGTCCCGGGGTCGAGGATCTGCTCGCTGCCGGCGATCGTCCGGCCGCCGACGTCACGGGCGGCGATCGCGACCTGTGGCTGACCGGCGAGAACGTCCTGGTAGCGCTGCTCGACTCCATACTGGCCGACGCCGTCGCGGTTGACGAAGCCGAGCAGGTGCGCCGCGAGCGTCGTGCCAGCGGCGCCGCCGGTCTGGGGATGGACCCGGACCGGCTCACTCTCGAGGTTGACGGCGGCAAGCGTCCCACCCGCGAGCTCGTCGCGGATCGTGGCTGCGGTCGTGCCGTCGATGTCGCGGGCGAGGACGACGTAGCTCTTCTCGGAGCCCATCCTCGTCGTCAGCTGGGTCGCCGCGTCACCCTCGAGGCCCAGCAGCTTCACGAGCTCGCCGGCGACGGCAGCACGCCGGTCCGGAGTCAGCTGGTTCGGTGACGCAACGAGCCGGTAGCGCTCGATCGAGGTCGCCAGGACGACGGTGCCACTCCGGTCGTAGATCGTGCCGCGCCGGCTCGGCTGCTCGACCCGCAGCTCGGTCTGGGCGGTGGCGAGGCCCGCCAGCCGGTCGCGCTCGAACACCTGCCAGTACGCGAGTCGCCCGAAGAGCGTCGTCGCGACCAGGGCGAACAGCCCCAGCAGGACGAGGTGGCGGAGGCGCGGATCCGTCCGGCCCGGCATCGATCGATCGCCTGCCCTAACGTGCCGGCACGACGAGGGGCTCGACGAGCTGGCCGAGACCAAGATCGATCGCCTGCTTGCGGATCGCGGGCTCACGGCCCAGCCGGTTCAGGTCGGAGAACAGCTCCTGGCGCTGCGCTTCGAGGCGGTCGCGCTCGACGAGGAGCTGGTCGATGTCGTAGCCGGTCGCCGAGACCCGGACGGTCTGGACGAGCGAGAAGAAGGCGAGCAGGAAGACGATGACGATCCCGCCCAGGAGCATCCCCACCCGGCTCTGGCCCCGACGGGCGCGAACGGTCGCGCGGGTCCGCCGCCGCGGCAGCGAACCGGTCTCGACCGTCGGTCGATCCCAGCTGCGCGGCTGGAGCGCCCGCGGCTGGAGCGCGCTCGGTGACAGGAGCCCCGGGCGTGGTCGAGCGGTGTGGTAGATCGCCATCAGTCGCCGAGTGCGAAGCCGAGCCGGCGTCCACCGACACCCAGCGCGAAGAGCCCGTACTCCTCGAAGCCGGCGCCCCGCTCGAAGCCTTCGGAGAGCAGCTCGACCTGGTCAGACAGCTGGCGGCGCTCGACGCGCTCCCGAACCTCGTGCTGGCGCCGGCCGTATGCCTTCCGCCGGCTCGCCTGATGACGCTTGCTCACGAGAGATCCTCCTTCCTCCGGTGGGTCCGGCCGCTCAGGCGGCGATCCGTTCGGCGACCCGGAGCCTGGCGCTCCGTGACCGCGGGTTGGCGGCGAGCTCGCGCTCGCCGGGCGTCATCGGCTTGCCGACCGGACGGAGCCGGGGTCGGCGTCTGCAGACGCAGACCGGCACCTCGGGCGGACAGATGCACCCTCTCCGCTCGGCCTCGATGAAGCGCTTGACGATCCGGTCCTCGAGCGAGTGGTAGCTCAGCACGACGAGCCGGCCGCCCGGACGGAGCAGCTCGACGCCGGCCGCGAGCGCCGTCTCGAGCGCTCCGAGCTCGTCGTTGACGGCGATCCGGAGCGCCTGGAAGACTCTCGTCGCCGAGTGGATCCGGCGCCGGCCGCGCGGCGCCGCGGGGACGACTCGCTCGACGAGGGCGGCCAGGCGCTCGGCCGTATCGACCGGTGCCCGGCGGCGTTCCTCGACGATCGCGCGGGCGATCCGGTTGGCGAACGGTTCCTCGCCGTAGCGACGGAAGAGCGCAGCCAGCTCGGCCGCGTCGAGCGTGGCGAGGAGCTCCGCGGCCGGGACACCACGGTTCGGGTCGAAGCGCATGTCGAGCGGCCCGCCGGTCCGGATCCCGAAGCCGCGCTCGGCATCGGCGAGCTGATACCCGGAGAGGCCGAGGTCGAAGAGCAGCCCGTCGACCGCCGAGA
Organism: Chloroflexota bacterium; assembly: GCA_021801545.1. Lineage (GTDB taxonomy): Bacteria > Chloroflexota > Limnocylindria > Limnocylindrales > CSP1-4 > JAKAHU01. The sequence goes on from JAJYXX010000313.1 coordinate 2,110, forward strand.
AGCCGGCCTCGGGCGCCACCGTGCCGAGCTCCCGGAAGTTCGCCTGGCGAAGGACGAGCCGGTCGCCGAAGCGCGCCAGTCGGGCGCGGACTCTGGCGATGGCCGCCCCGTCGGCGTCGAGGCCGAGGAGGCGGCCATCAGGGTCGGTCGCCTCCAGGATCCGCTCGGTGTGCCCACCGCCGCCGACCGTGGCATCGATCTGGAGGCTGCCGGACGCCGGAGCGAGCATCGTGATGACCTCCTCCGCCAGCACCGGCAGGTGCCCTTCCTCCATCTCTCCTCCACGATCGACAGACGGATCCCGAACGGACCCTGGAAGCGCGTGTGGTGCGCTAGATCCCCAGCCCGCTGAGGTGCTGTGCGAGGGCCTCCGGCGACTCGAGCTCCCGTCGGTAGTCATCCCACCGGGCGGGTGCCCAGATCTCGGCGTGGTCTCGCGAGCCCACGATCACGGCCTCGCCTTCCAGGGCGGCGAAGCTTCG
>JAJYXX010000251.1 GCA_021801545.1 Chloroflexota bacterium
GGCGGGATCCGCCGGGCGCTCTCGCTGCTGGCGCTCATGCCGGTCGCCAGCCGGGCGCCGATGTATGCTCGCCTGGTCTGGGCCCTGGTGACCGACGAGCGAACGCCCATGGCCCGCAAGGCGCTGCTCGGCGGCGCCCTCGGCTACCTGTTCCTGGGCCGGGACCTCATCCCCGACGATGCCCCTGTCATCGGTGGCATCGACGACCTGATTGTCGTCGTGCTCGCGGTCGACCTGTTCCTGGCCGGTGTGCCGGAGGATCTCCTCCATGAGAAGCTCGACGAGCTCGGGATCGAGCGCGCCGCGTTCGAGCGGGATGTCGCCCGGGTCCGTCGCCTGACCCCGGGTCCGGTGCGGCGGACGATCCGTCGTGTCTCCACCGCGATCAGCCTCGGTGGCCAGACGCTCCACGAATGGGGGATCGGTCCGAGGCTCCGGACCTGGATCACCAAGGAGGATTCAGTCGCGTGAAGGTCATCCTGACGAGTGACGTCGCCGAGCTCGGCAAGAGCGGCGAGGTGAAGACCGTGGCGGCCGGCTACGCCCGCAACTTCCTCATCCCGAGAAAGCTCGCCGTCCCGGCGGCCGGTGGCGCCTACCGTGCCTGGCAGCACGACATCGCCAGCCGCGAGGAGAAGCGCCGACGGGAGCGCGGGGAGGCCGAGATCTACGCCCAGCGGATCTCGAGCACGACGCTCACGATGGGTGTGAAGGTCGGCGAGGGCGGCAAGCTCTACGGCTCGATCACGGCCAAGGACATCGCCGACGCGCTCGGCCGGCGCGGGATCGTCGTCGATCGCCACAAGGTGGACCTGCCGGAGCCGCTCAAGTCGCTCGGCACGTACAAGGTCGCGGTCAAGGTCTACGCCGGCATGACGCCCGAGGTGACGGTCGTCGTCGAGCCCAAGGGCTAGGACCCGGCCCCACCCTGAACGCGGGGCGGTGCTTCGCACGCATCACCCGGCATGACGGGCGAAAGGTTCGCGCCATGGCGCCGCGCCGGGTATACGACACCCGGCCCTTCTCAGTACGCGACGAAGCCGATGCCGATCGCCCAGATCGCGTAGGCGTTGATCGCGACCGAGGCAACACCCGCCGCCACCGCCAGCCGCGAGACGCCGCGCTCGAACACAGTCGCCAGGACGATGAACAGGAGCGGCTGGATATCGAGACTGAAGCGATAGCCGAACTGGCTGATCCCGACGTTGCCGTGCGTGATGATCGGGATCAGGGTCAGTCCGATCGCGATCGCCGCATATACCACGCGCGGGTCTCGGAAGCGAGCCCGGAACAGCCAAAGCAACAGGGGGGTGGTGAAGAAGAGCCCGAGACCCCACCAGGACGGCTGAAGGAACGGCGGGTCGTCGACGTAGTTCCAGCTCCGGAAGAGGATCGCGAACAAGTGCCGCGGGATGTACTCGACCGCGAAGATGCCGTGCTTCACGTAGATTGGGTCGTCCAGCACCCCGGGGATCGAGGTGTACCCAAGATCGGCGGCGGTGCCCCAGCGGGCGTAGTTGTAGGCGAAGTAGACGAAGACGGCGGCCGCCAGCCCGGTCCCGAACCCGATGACGCGTTGAGAAGCCGCCGAGCGGTTGGCCAGCAGCCGCGGGGGCCAGGCCGTTTCCGCATACAGGGCAAGGACGAACGGTGACGTCAGGACGACCGGCAGCCTTGAGAGTGTCGCTGCACCGACGAGCAGGCCGGCGATGAGCGGCCACCGCCGATCGACCGCCAGGATCAGCGCAGCCATGAGTAGCATCACGGCAGCGGCATGACTGACCAGCCAGGCCGTACCCGTCTCCGATGCCCACCAGAGGACGGTCCCGAATCCGAAGACGATTGTGAGCAGGATCCGGGCACGGAGCCCCACCGAGAACCGGCTGAACAGGATCCAGGCGAGCCCGACCGAGATGCCGCCGAATAGCGAACTCGCGATCTGCTGCGGGAATTCGACCCCGAATAGCGCGACGAACGGGACGATGAGGATCGCCGGCATCGGCGGGTAGACGACGTAGAAGCGCCCACCCCGGCCGACCAGCTCGTTGAGCCAGGACGGAGCCTCCTGGAGATAGATCCGCCCGTGGAGGAACGCGTCGGCCAGCCGCACGAAGTAGTTGAGGTTCTGCGGTTCGCGCGACGAGGTGAACAGGTAGACGACGGTCGCGACGGTCGCGACGAGCAGGCCGCCGGTGAGGTCCGGACGACGCGACACGGCGTCCTCGAGCCTGGCGAGCCGTGTCTCGTTGGATGAATCGCCCAACGCCGAACCGCTGCCGGGTGGCTGCCCGCTCAACAGGTCGTCCTCACCATCGTTGGCGACGATACACTTCGGGACGCCATGGCGGGAGTCGAGCCGGGCCGCCTTGCGGCTCTCCGATCAGGGGTCAGTCGCGTCATCCTCCACGTCGACCTCGACGCGTTCTTCGCGGCGGTCGAGCAGCGCGACCACCCGGAGCTGCGGGGCAGGCCGGTGATCGTCGGCGGCGGCGGCCCGAACGACCGCGGCGTCGTGAGCACCGCCAGCTACGAGGCGCGCCGGTTCGGGGTCCGATCCGCGATGCCGCTGCGGACGGCGGCAGCCCTCTG
>JAJYXX010000167.1 GCA_021801545.1 Chloroflexota bacterium
GAGCACTTCGGCAACCCATCGTCCGCTCACCGGTTTGGCCAGCGCGCCCGGGCCGGGCTCGACGAGGCTCGCGAGCAGGTCGCGAAGCGCCTCGGGGCACAGGTTCGTGAGATCGTCTTCACCTCGGGCGGCACCGAGGCGAACAACCTCGCCCTGAAGGGTGCCGCCTGGGCGGGCAAGGCCCGCGGCCACCGGATCGTCACGACCGCCATCGAGCACCACGCCGTCGGCCATTCACTCCGCTACCTCGAGAAGTTCGGCTTCGAGATCGTCGAGCTGCCCGTCGACCGCTACGGCCGGGTCGATCCGGACGAGGTCGAGGCCGCGATCACGGACAGGACGATCCTCGTCAGCGTCATGCTCGCCAACAACGAGATGGGCACGATCGAACCGGTCGCCGAGATCGCCGAGCGGGTCCACCGCCACCGTGGCGTCCTCCTCCACAGCGACGCGGTCCAGGCTGCGCCGTACCTCGATCTCGATGTCGGTGCGCTCGGGGTCGACCTCCTCTCGATCTCCGGCCACAAGTTCGAAGGACCGAAGGGAGTTGGCGTCCTCTACGTCCGCCACGGAACGCACATCCTTGCCCAGCAGCACGGCGGCAGCCAGGAGCGACACCGGCGAGGCGGCACCGAGAACATCGCCGGTGCAGTCGGGCTGGCGGCCGCCTACGAGCTCGCCTGCCAGGAGCGCCGGGAGACGACGATGCGCCTGCGCCGCCTGCGTGACCGCCTGGCGAGCGCGCTTCTCGCCGTCGCGGGGACCGAGCTGACGGGCCACCCCAGGGACCGGCTGCCGCACCTGCTCTCGATCATCGCCCGTGACGTCGACGGTGCGGATGTCGCCCTCGGTCTCGACCTGAACGACGAGATCGCCTGTTCGGTCGGCTCGGCCTGCACGAGCGGCTCGAACGAGGTCTCGCACGTCCTCTCGGCGATGGGTTACCCGGACGACGAGGCGCGCGGCGCGCTCCGGCTCTCCCTCGGGCGGACGACGACCGAGGCCGAGATCGACGCTGCCCGCGCGGCCGCCCCGCGGGCGATCCTGGCTGCCCGCGCAGCCGGCGCCGCGCTCGCCGGAACCGCCGCGCCGTAGCGCCGATGACCCGCGTCCTGGTCGCGATGTCCGGCGGTGTCGACTCGTCGGTTGCCGCCGCGCTTCTCCATGAACAGGGCGACGAGGTCGTGGGCGTTTGGATGCGCCTCCACGACGTCGCCGACAGCTACTCCGAGTTCAGAAGGAGCTGCTGCTCGCTCGACGCCGCCGATGACGCGCGGCGGGTCGCCGCCCAGCTCGGCATCCCGTTCTACGTCATGAACCTCGAGCGCGAGTTCGACGCCGGCGTCCTGCGCCCGTTCCTCGACACGTACCTCGATGGCCGGACGCCGAGCCCGTGCGTCGACTGCAACACGTACGTGAAGTTCGGCGCGCTCATGGGCCGGGCGCGGCATCGCTACGGCTGCGACGCGGTCGCGACCGGCCACTACGCGCGTCGCGTCGACGGCCCGGACGGTCGCGCCCGCCTGCTGCGCGCCCGGGACGAGGCGAAGGACCAGACGTACTTCCTCTATGGCCTGCGCCAGGAGCAGCTCGCCCATGCCCGGTTCCCGCTCGGTGAGCTGACGAAGCCGCAGGTCCGCGACGTCGCGCGCTCGCTCGGGCTCGCCACGGCCGACAAGCCCGAGAGCCAGGAGATCTGCTTCGTGCCGGGCGGTAACTACCGCGACGCGCTCCGCGAGCGGGCCGGCTGGCACCCGGAGCCGGGACCGCTGCTCGATCGCGACGGGGCGGTCGTCGGCGAGCATCACGGCGCGGCGGCCTACACCGTCGGCCAGCGCGGCGGTCTCGGGGTCGCGCTCGGTGAGCGGCGCTACGTCAGCCGGATCGACCCGGTCACGAACACGATCACGCTCGCCCGGCGCGAGGAGCTCGAGGCGACGACGTTCGTGGTCGAGGCGGTCTCGTTCATCGCCGGTCGGTCACCGGTCGCTGACGGTGAGCCGTTCCGCGCCGGGGTCCGGATCCGACACCGCGCCCGGCTCGTGGCGGCCCTCGTCCGACCGCTCGATGGCGACGAGCCCGATCGGGGCGCTCGCTGGCTGGTCGAGACCGACGAGCCGGTCTGGGCCGCCGCGCCCGGCCAGGCCGCCGTCTTCTACGCCGCCGACGAGGTCCTGGGGGGCGGCCGGATCGGACGGCCGGCGGCCGCGGCGCGGTTGGAGCGGTGATCGGCCCCGCGTTCGTCCTGTCGCTGCTCGTCGGCCTCTTCCACACCGCGCTCTTCGTCATGATCCGCGGCCGGATCGGGGGTCAGCTTCCCCTCGTCTACCTGGCGGCCGTTCTCGGCGCCTGGGCAGGCGACGCGATCGCCACCCGGCTCGAGGTCGAGCTGCTCCTGATCGGCGACTACCATGTCCTCGGCGCCTCGGTCGTCGCCTGGCTCGGGATCGGGATCGTCGCCCTCATCGGGGTGCTCGGACCGCCGCGGCGGGCCGAATGAGCCTCCAGGACCGCCTGGCTAGGTTCCTGCGCGGGATCGGGATCGGCGCCCTCGTCGGGGCCGCCATCGCCGGCT
>JAJYXX010000319.1 GCA_021801545.1 Chloroflexota bacterium
ATCCAGTCTCCCTGCCTGAGCTATCCGTTCGACGCGCCCGATCCGACCGCTGTTACGGAACCGATGCTACCGAGGTGGCCGCTGAAGAGTGAAGTCACGGCATTACCAGCCGTTCTTGACGCACAAGGCGGACACGCCGGTTTGACAGCCGCGGTAGCAGCCGGGCGCCCACGGTCGCGCCGGCCAGGACGCCGAGCGCGACGGGCGCGGCGATCCGCGGATCGACGTCGCCCCGGCCGAGATAGATGCCAGCCGACGCTGCCGCGGTCACTCCGATCATGAAGTTGCTCGTTGCCGACGACACTTTCATCGGCAGGCGCATCGCGCCGTCCATGGCCAGAACCTTGAGCGCCCCGGAGCCGATCCCGAGGAGACCCGACACGAGCCCCGCGAAGCCCATGAGCACGAACCCGAGGGGCACGCGCTGGGCGACGTACGGGACCTCCCGCCCAAGCTGGAGATCGGGGTAGCTTCCGGCCAGCCCGAGGTGAACGGCCAGCGCCGATGGCTCAGCGACCGGCGGCAGCTCCTCACCGAGGCGAAGGACCTGTTGCACGGCCGAGAAGAGCAGCACGATGCCGAGCAGGACGAGCAGTGTCGACGGCGCGACGATGGTCACGAGGAGTGCCCCGGCGACCGCCCCGCTGGTCGTCGCGAGTTCGAGGAACATCCCGATCCGCATGTCGGTCATCCGGTCGCGGACGTACGCCGCCGCCGCCCCGGAGCTCGTCGCGATGACGCTGATGATGCTCGCGCCGATCGCCAACCGAACGTCGACACCGAACAGAATCGTCAGCGCCGGCACGACGATGATCCCGCCACCGACGCCCGCAAGCGCTCCGATCAGCCCCGCCCCGATGCTGACGACGAAAATCCCGACATCGGCGCTGACGGTCAACGGGACATCCGCCGCTCGGGCGCTGACCCATCGACGGGACGAGGCGCCTGGTCCGCCGCTCGTCGGCGCGATCCTCCGGACAGAACGGGCTGGACGGCGACCCAACCCTCGCCACGAGGACCGAGCGTGGCGAGTCGAGACCTCATGAGCAGATGGTGCACCAGGAGCGGGTCGATTGCATGTCACCACCCCGCGGGACGCGGCCAGTTCGAGCTCATCCGGGCCCGCTTCCTCCGTCTTCACCCTGTATCGTGACGGCGTGGCGATCTTCCGTGATCCGGCGGCGACCGTCGACGGAACGGCCGGTGCGAGACCGGCCTGGGTTGGCGTGCTGCCGCCATTCCGGATCGCGAAGCTGCCCGAGGAGGCGCAGTGAGCCGGCAGGGCGGCCTGCCCGAGCACGAACGGGGCGGCCTGCCCGACCCGGCACAAGGCAGGCGCGACCGGTCCGGGGTGACGAGCGCCGGCATCCTCCTGTTCCGGCGACAGGCAGGCCGCCTCGATGTGCTCCTCGCCCACCCGGGTGGTCCGCTCTGGCAGACGAAGGACCTCGGCCACTGGACGATCCCGAAGGGGGAGGTCGAGCCGGGCGAAGACGTGCTCGCTGTCGCCCGCCGCGAGTTCGCCGAGGAGACCGGACACGAAGCGGTCGGCGACGCCCTGATCCCCCTCGGTGAGATCCGCCAGAAGTCGGGCAAGCTCGTCGTGGCCTGGGCCCTCGAGGGCGACCTCGACCCGGCCAGCGCGCGGAGCAACACGTTCACGATCGAGTGGCCGCCCCGGTCCGGCCGCTACCAGGCGTTTCCCGAAATCGACCGGGTCGCCTGGTTCGAGCCGGCCGAGGCGCGCCGCCGCCTGAAGGCCGCCCAAATCCCGTTCATCGCCCGCCTTGAGGCGGCCCTCGCCGGCACCGCGCCCGACCCTTCCCCCGGCGCCGGGGAGACGCTACCCTGACCGTCGCGATGGGGACGGCAGGCACGGTGATGGGGCGGGGCGACCCGGCCATCGAGACCCGCGCCCTGCGCAAGACGTTCGGCCCGATCCACGCCGTCGACGGCGTCGATCTCAGCCTCACCGCCGGCCGGATCTACGGCCTGATCGGTCCGAACGGCTCGGGCAAGACGACCCTCATCCGGCTCCTCGTCGGGCTCGCCCGGGCCACGAGCGGCGAGGCCCGTGTGCTGGGCACGATCATGCCCTCGCGCCCGCTCCTCGAACGGATCGGCTACATGCCCCAGGCGGACGGCATCTACCCGGAGCTGTCGGTGTGGGAGAACATCCGCTTCTTCGCCGACCTGTACGGCGGGACCGACGGTAGTCGGGCCCGCGAGGTCCTCCGGCTCGTCGAGCTCGACGAGCGGCGTTCGACCCCCGCCCTCAAGCTGTCGGGCGGGATGCGTCGGCGCCTGTCGCTCGCCTGTAGCCTCGTCCACGATCCGGCCGTCCTCTTCCTCGATGAACCGACCGTCGGGATCGACCCGGCCCTGCGCGTCCAGTAGCCTCGGGTTCGGGATCTTCGCCACCCTCCAGGTGATCATCCTGCTCACGTTCGTCCTGATGCGGCTCGATGTCCCGGCGCTCGGTCCGCTGCCGGCGCTCTCGATCGGGCTCCACGTCCCGATCGCCGGCAGCCCGCTCCTCGCCTTCGTCCTCGCCCTCCTCCTC
>JAJYXX010000220.1 GCA_021801545.1 Chloroflexota bacterium
CGTGATCAAGACCACGGGCGGTCGCCTGGCTGGCATCCCCGACCTGCGCGACGTCCCCGTGTCGGACGCTGCGCACCTGCTGGCCGACGCCGCGCTGTGGCCGTCCGTGTGCGGCGACCTGCGCGACACTGCTCATTGGCTGCGTCGGGCCCTCGAGGTGACGGCACCGGAGGAGTCGGCGGCCACGGCGCGCCGCGTCGGCCATGCGGCCGCGGCCCGGATGGCGTACCTCGCGGCCCGGTTCGACGCGCCCCGCGTCGCCGCCGCGATCGCCGAGGCACTCCCCGGGCGTGCCCGGACCCGGATCGGGAGCGCCGGCGCGCCGCTGGTGGCACGTGATGCCAACCTCGGCGTCGATGATCGGCTCGGAGTGGCGACGCGATGATCCCCCTCGCCGCGATCAACCAGCTCGCCGCCGTCTACCGCGGCCGGGGCAGGAACGAGGCATACCTGGAGTTCGCCCAGGAGCACTTCCTCGACTGGCTTCGGCAGGAGCGTCTCTTCGAGGACGAGACCGTCGTTCTCAAGGGCGGGACCGCGATCCGGAAGTTCGTCCTCGGCAACGACGGGCGCTTCTCGACCGACCTCGACTTCGCCGTCGCGGACCCCCTCTACGCCGATCACATCCTCGAGCGCCTGGGGCAACGGGTCGCCCACGAGGGTGTGACGTTCGTCCTCGACAGGTACGATTCGGGGGCGCGCAAGGGCACCTGGCATGCGGAGACGGCCGAGCATGGCTCGTCGCTGCCCGCGAGCCTCGACTTCTCCGCGCGCGCCCTCCTCCTGCCTGCGACGCATCCGGAACGGGCCAGGATCCCCGGCATCGAAGGTCGGTTTCTGGGCTTCGCGCCGGTCCGGCCGCCGGTGGCGGACTTGGTCGAGACCGTCGCGGAGAAGCTGTCGAGATTCCGGAGGACGATGCTCGGCCGCGACGTCTATGACCTTGCCTCCGTCGCACGTCGCGTGGAGGGCCGTTTGCCGCTCCTCCGCGAGGTCCTCTGCTTCAAGGCGTACTTCGATCGAGTGGAGGAGGGGCGGGACACCCTGCCCGTCCCATTCACCGGAGGCGATGAGTTCGTCGGTCGGGACCCCGGGCGGGTGATCGGCGCAAGCGACCTCGGTCTCCTGGCCCGCGACCGGGTCGACGTTGCCTCGATGCTGGCGACGATCGCCGCGATCTATGGCCGGATGGGAGTGCCCACGGGCGACATCGAGGCGCGCCTCGCAGCGTGCCGCCACGGCGACCTCCATTGGGCTCGCACCCACTACACCGAGTGGGCCCTCGAGCTGCGGCGCGACGACGGGCGGACGTGAGTCGGGCAGTGCGCGACGCCGCACATGGATGAGCGCGACGCTCCGGGCCCGGGTGAGTTGCGCCGCGAGGTGGAGCGCCTCCGCACCGAGAACCGGCGCCTGCGGGCGGCGCTCGGGCTGGATATCCCCGAACCGGCGACCGCCGAGTCCCAAGCAGGCGGACCGACGTCGACCGCGCCTGCCTGGGAGCCCACCCTCTTCCGCGAACCGTCGGCGAGCGCGGGCCGTGCGCCCGTGGACGGTCATTCGTCGCCGGAGGCCAAGATCGCGCTCTTCCGATCGCTGTTTGCCGGTCGCGACGACGTCTACGCCGTCCGGTGGGAGAACGAGCGCAGCAGGAAATCGGGATGGAGTCCGGCCGTCGTCGGCGGGCCGGCCAATGCACGGAGACCGGATCGCCAGTACCTGCCCGTGGGTGACGGGATCATCGAGGCGCACCTGACGGGTCGGGTGCATGTCGGGGTGTACCCGCTGCTGCGCGACGACACCTGCCGGCTCCTGGCGTGCGACTTCGACGGCCCGACCTGGCCCCTCGACGCGGGTGCGTTCGTCGACGCGGCCCGGGTCGCCGGCATCCCCGCCGTCCTGGAGCGCTCGCGATCGGGCGAGGGCGCCCATGTCTGGATGTTCTTTGCCGGGCCGGTCGCGGCATCGGCCGCCCGGCGGATCGGCGCGTACCTCCTGCGCGAGGCGATGACCGTGCGAGCCGAGATCGATCTCGCGAGCTACGACCGGCTCTTCCCGGCTCAGGACTTCATGCCGAAGGGGTCGTTCGGGAACCTGATCGCACTGCCGCTCCAGGGGGCGTGCCGGCGCCGTGGCACGACCGTCTTCCTGGACCCATCGACGCTCCGGCCATTCGACGACCAGTGGGCGTTCCTTTCGGCGCTCGGTCGCAGCTCGCCCGAGGCGATCGAGTCCATGGCCGAGTCCGTGCGCCAGGTGGCCGCTGGCCCGCTGGAGCCCACATATCGGCCGCCCCGTGGGCGTGAGACGCCGAAGGCGCCGGCGACGATTGTGGCCGATGCCGGCCCGATGCTCTCGATCGACCGGATCGGGCTGCCGCCCGCGCTGCTCGCCGCGCTCAAGCACCTGGCCTCGCTCCACAACCCTGCCTTCTACGAGAAGGAGCGGCTGCGCCTGTCGACGTGGAAGACGCCGCGCTTGCTTCGCTGCTACGGCGAGTCGCTCGACCGGCTCCTGCTGCCGCGCGGGCTGCGCGAGGCGGCCGAGGTCATGGTCGCCGA
>JAJYXX010000145.1 GCA_021801545.1 Chloroflexota bacterium
TGGGTCGACCAGTTCGGGACGTTCGGCTGCGTCGGCTGCGGCCGCTGCATCACCTGGTGCCCGGTCGGGATCGACGTCCGCGAGGAGCTGATGGCGATCGCCCCGCCGATCGCACCGCGGGTCACGCCACCCTCGCCCCAACCGGTGGCCGCCACGCCGACCGAGTTCGCCTCGGCCCGGGTCGCGGCGATCCACCCGGAGACGGCCGACACGACGACACTCGTCCTGACCGAGACGGATCTGCCGCTCCTGGCCACGAAACCGGGCCAGTTCGTCATGCTCACCCTGCCCGCCTTCCCGCGCCTGCCGATCTCGGTCTCGCGCGTCCGCCCCGACGGGATCGAGCTGACGATCCGGGCCGCCGGGCCGGCCACGAAGGCGCTCACCGAGCTGAAGCCCGGCGCCCTCGTCGGGATCCGCGGCCCGCTCGGGGTCGGCTGGCCGCTCGACCGGGCGGTCGGGCGCGACGTCGTCATCGTCACCGGCGGGATCGGCCTCGCCCCGCTGCACCCGCTCCTCGACACGATCCTTGCCGAGCGCGAGCGCTTCGGCGCGGTCCGTCTCTACTACGGGGCGCGGACCCGGCGCGACATGCTCTACACCGGCGAGCTCGCCGCCTGGGCCGCCCGGCCGGACATCGACCTCCAGCTGACGGTCGACCGGGGCGATCCCGAATGGCTCGGTCGGGTGGGCGTCGTCACCCACCTCTTCGACCAGGCGACCTGGGAGGGCTCGAAGGCGGTCGCGTTCGTCTGCGGCCCCGAGCGGATGATGCAGGCGACCGTCGGGGCGCTGATCGACCGCGGGATGCACTCGGATCGGATCTTCCTGACCCTGGAACGGCACATGGAGTGCGGGATCGGCCTCTGCGGCCACTGCCAGATGGGCCGCTACTTCGTCTGCAAGGACGGGCCCGTCTTCTCGCTCGCCCAGCTCGGCGACAGCTTCGGACGGGAGGGGATCTGATGAGCGGTCAGGCCCTCTCGGCACCTCCGGTCGCGGTCGCCGGGCCGCGAGTCGGGGTCGTGAAGTTCGCCTCGTGCGACGGCTGCCAGCTGACGCTCCTCGATCTCGAGGACGAGCTGCTCGAGATCGCCGGGCGGTTCGACATCGTCGAGTTCCCGGAGGCGAGCTCGAGTCGCTCCGAGGGCCCGTACGACGTCCTCTTCGTCGAGGGCTCGATCAGCACCCCCGAGCAGGCCGAGCAGATCGTCGAGCTCCGGCGCCAGGCGAAGCTGCTCGTGACGATCGGGGCCTGTGCGACCGCCGGCGGCATCCAGGCGCTCCGCAACTGGGCCGATCACGACGCCTTCCGGGCGGCCGTCTACCCCCACCCGGAGTACGTCGCGTCGCTCGCCCGGGCCACCCCGGTCGCTGACCACGTCGCGGTCGACGCTGCGCTCCGGGGCTGCCCGATCGGGATCGAGCAGCTGCGCGAGCTGCTCACCTCGCTGATCCTCGGTCGACGCCCGGAGATCCGCGACGAGGCCGTCTGTGCCGAGTGCAAGCGGCGCGGTGCCGTCTGCGTCATGGTCGCGACCGGGACACCGTGCCTGGGGCCGGTCACCCAGGGCGGCTGCGGCGCTCTCTGCCCGCGCTGGGGTCGCGGCTGCTACGGCTGCTTCGGGCCGCGCGAGGGGGCGAACGCCGCCAGCCTCGGCGGGACGTTCCTCGCCGGCGGTCGCGATCGCCCGGATGTCGGCCGCCTGTTCGCCGGGTTCACGGCCTGGGCAGAGCCGTTCCGGACGATCGTCAGCGAGCTCGGTGGCGCGCCGGGCGCGGGCGGCGCGGACACCGGTGGCGCGGACACCGGTGGCGCAGCGGACCGCTCCGCCCCGTCCGACACGAAGTCCGGAGGTCGAGATGGGCAGCCCTGACGTGCCGCCCCCGGTCCCGGCGCCGGTCCCGGGGGAGCGTCGCTTCAACGTCTCGTACATCACCCGCGTCGAGGGCGAGGGCTCGCTCCACCTGCGCGTCCGCGACGGCGCGGTGCTGGAGGCGAAGCTCGGCATCTTCGAGGCACCACGCTACTTCGAGCGGCTCGTCGTCGGGCGCACACCGGACGAGGTGATCGACATCGTCGCCCGGATCTGCGGAATCTGCCCGGTCGCCTACCAGATGAGTGCGGTCCACGCCTTCGAAGACGCGTTCGGGGTCGCGATCGACCCGGCCGTCCGGGCGCTCCGTCGGCTCCTCTACTGCGGCGAGTGGATCCAGAGCCACGCCCTCCACGTTTACCTGCTCCACGCGCCCGACTTCCTGGGTTACCCGAGCGCGATCGCGATGGCGTCCGACCACCGGGCGGTCGTCGAGCGCGGGCTGACGATCAAGAAGATCGGCAACCGGATCATCTCGGTCCTCGGCGCCCGATCGATCCACCCGGTCAGCGTCCGGGTTGGTGGCTTCTCGCGCATCCCCCGCCGGGACGAGCTCCAGCGGTTGCGTCCGGCCCTCGACGAGGCGGTCGAGCTGGCCCGGGAGACGGTGACGATGGTGGCCGGTTTCACGGCGCCCGAGTTCTCGCGGGAGCCGCGGCTCGTCTCCCTCCGCCACGAGT
>JAJYXX010000009.1 GCA_021801545.1 Chloroflexota bacterium
GGAGTCCGCGGCGGCCCGGAGAGGACGAAGACGAGCTACTTCTACAACAACTCGTACAACCCCTACGGCCGGACGTGGGGCGCGCCGTTCCCGCCAACCGAGACGTGCACCCCGGTGCCGCCCACGCCGCCACCGTTCTGCGATCCGGTACTCGGACCCTGCCCGAGCCCGGCGCCACCCTGCGATCCGGTACTCGGACCCTGCCCGAGCACGCCGCCGCCGCTGGCGGTCGTCGTCGGTGACTTCCGCTGCCAGTCGCTCGACATCATCGGCGAGTCGCTGACCGCCAATCAGCTCGCGATCGGGAACATCACCCCCAACAACCCGCCGGCGGACTGGGTGGTCGCCGACCAGAGCCCGGCCGCGGGGACCGCCGTGCCGCCCGGCACCTCGGTCGACCTGCGCCTCGCCGACCCGAAGAAGGTGGCCTGTCCCTGACCGGAGACGGGGCGCCGGACTCGCCCGTGGCCCCGCTCGCCGCGCCGGCCGGTCGGGCGATCGCCCGCGCGAGCGTCATCCTCGGCGTGGCCTTCCTCGCCTCGCGCCTCCTGGGCTGGGTCCGCCTGGCGGTCATCGGGGCGACCTTCGGGGCCAGCCCGGAGCTCGACGCCTACTTCGCCGCCTTCCGGATCCCGGACGCGATCTTCCAGCTCGTCGCGGCCGGGGCGCTCTCGTCGGCGCTCGTCCCGATGGCGACGAGCCTGCTGGCCGAGGGGGATGCCCCGCGCGCCTGGCGGCTCGTCTCGAGCGTCGCGAACCTGATGCTCCTCGTGCTTGCTGGTCTGGCCGTGGCAGCCGGCATCTGGGCGCCGGAGCTGCTGCGCGCGATCACACCCGGCTTCGACGAGGCGCGCCTCGCCCAGGCCGTCGGCCTGACCCGCCTGATGCTCGCTGCGCCGATCTTTCTCGCCCTCGGGGCGGTCGCCACGAGCACCCTGAACAGCCTCGGCCTGTTCGCCGCCTCCGCGCTTGCCCCGATCGCCTACAACCTCGGGATCATCGCCGGGGCGCTCCTGCTGGCGCCGGCGATGGGGGTCACCGGCCTGGCGCTCGGTGTCGTGGTCGGGGCGGCCGGCCACGTCGCCATCCAGCTGCCACAGCTCCGGCGACGTGGCCATTACAGCCGGACGATCGAGCTGCGCGACCCGGCCGTCCGCCAGACGATCGGGCTGCTCGTGCCGCGCGCGATCGGGCTCGGGGCGGTCCAGGCCGTCTTCCTCGTCAACACGATGCTCGCCTCGCGGCTCGGCGAGGGCGCGATCTCGATCTACGTCGTCGCCTTCCTCATCCTCCAGATCCCGATCGGGGTCGTTGGTGTCCCGCTCGGCGTCGCCCTCCTGCCCTCGATGGCCCAGGCGATCGCGGTCGGCTCGCCGGAACGGTTCGCCGCGCTCGTCGTGCGATCGCTCCGGCTCCTCCTCTTCGTCATGCTCCCGCTCGGCGGCGTGATGGCCGTCCTCCGCGTGCCGATCGTCGGGTTGCTCGTGGGCCACGGCCGCTTCGACCCGGTCGCGGTCGATCGTGCCGCCGACACGCTCCTCTTCTTCCTCGTCGCGCTCGTGCCAGAGGCGATGATCGCGGTCCTGGCCCGTGCCTTCTACGCCGGCAAGGACACCCGGACCCCCGTCCTGGCGGCCCTCGCCTCGGTCGTCGTCGACGTCCTCCTCGCCGTCCTGCTCGTCGACCGGCTCGGCCTCGGCGGCCTCGCCCTCGCGATCGGGCTCGGGTCGTGCCTCGAGGCGGGGCTCCTGCTCGTCCTGCTCCGGCGCCGCGTCGGCGAGTTCGAGCTCGCGGCGGTCGGGCGTGGGGGCCTCCTCTTCGCGGGCGGGACGATCATTGCGGCGGGTGTCGCCTGGCTCGTGTCGAGCGCGATCAGCACCGTCCCGCCGGCCCCTGGGCTCGGGAGCCTCGTCCTCCAGCTCGGCGCGGCGGGCACCGTCGCCGCGCTCGCGTACGGGCTCTACGCACTCGCCCTCCAGGTACCCGAAGTCTCGTACCTGGTGGGGCTGATCGGGCGCGGCAGGCTGTTCGGGCGGTCGGTTACGTGACGGGCGAGCTCGAGCTCGCGGACGTCACCGGCTGGGAGGCGCCGCGCTGGGACGCGCTCGCCGTCCGGAGCCCGGCCGGGCACGCCTTCCAGTCCCACGCCTGGGGTGAGCTGAAGCGCTCGCTCGGCTGGACCCCGCGCCGGTACCTCGTTCGGGTGGCTGGTGAGATCGTGGCCGTGGCGTCCCTGCAGGAGCGGCCCGCGGTCCGCCTCCTCGCCCGGTTGCCGGTGCTCCCGTCGCGCCTCCTCTACGCACCGCGGGGCCCGATCCTCCTCCGGCAAGACGTCGAGGCGGCCACGGCGGCCCTGGGCGGGCTTCGGGCCGTGGCGCGTGAACGATCGGCGCTCGTCCTGACGATCGATCCGGCGTGGGAGGAGGACGGTCCGCTCGTGGCGGCGTTCTCCCGGGCGGGCTTTCGGCCCTCGCCGCGCGAGGTCCAGGTGTCGCGGACGGCGATGGTCGTGCCGCTCCACGCGGACGAAGAGGCACAGCACCGGCTCCT
>JAJYXX010000442.1 GCA_021801545.1 Chloroflexota bacterium
CGGGCCGCCTGCTCGCTGATCCGGATCCGCCCGCCGACGCGGTAGCCGGCGAGCCGGCCCGCCCGGAGCCAGCGACGGATCGTCCGCTCGCTGACCCCGAGCAGGCGCGCCGTCCCGGTGACGTCCAAGTCTGTCATGACGATATGGTACGCATGATGTCAATCACGGACGACACACTCGACGCTCATTCGGTCTCGTCCGACGCTCGTTCTGCGCAGCGGGACAAATCCGGGTCGGGCGGGCGGGGCCGAGGGAACGGACCAGGTCTTCGACCAGATGGTTCTTCCGAAGAGGACGAACGGTGCGAATCGCCTCGGAACAGGGGTGCGCGAAGCCTGCAAGCCTGCCCCGGGCGGTTCGTGGGCGCGGCACATCGGCCGTTTGTTCTGCGGAACAGAACCGGGTCCGGGCGAGGCCGGACGATTGCCTCGGGCGGCACGGCCAGACGATCGGGCCCTGGGCAAGGCCGGACGATGAGGCGAGGCCGAGCGACCGATCCCCCAGGGGCGAGGTCAGCCTGGGGATCACGCCCGAACCGGGTTGAGGCAGAACCGGCCGGACTCGGCGGACGCTACAGCCCGCGAAGCTGCGGGAAGACCTCGCGGCCGAGCAGCTCGAGCTTCGAGACGTCGTGGACGTCGCGCAGGCTGAAGATGACGTGCCGGGCGCCGGCGTCGGCGAGCTCACCGAAGCGCTCGACGACCTGGGCCGGGGCGAGGGAGTCGCCCCCGCCGCTGGGCGTCAGGTGGATACTCTGGAGCGTCGAGCGCTCGATCTCGTCGTACGGCCGCCCGACCGCCTCGCAGTGCTCGCGCAGGATCGCGTACTTGCGGGCGATCCGCGGTCCGTCGCCGAAGACGTTCGTCGCGTCGCCATAGAGCGCCACAAGTCGGAGCGTCTTCTTCTCGCCCCCGCCGCCGATCATGATCGGTGGGTGGGGGCGGCTGAGCGCCTGGGGCGAGTTCAGGAGGCGCGCCGCACGGTAGTGGCGTCCTTCGAACGGTCGCTCCGACCCGCGCTCGCCCTGCCACATCTCGTGGGCGAAACGAAGCGTCTCCTCGAGCATCTCGAACCGCTCGCCGAGCGGCGGGAACGGGAAGCCCAGGCCGTTTGACTCCTCCTCGTTCCAGGCCGCCCCGATCCCCAGCCAGGCCCGCCCGCCCGAGAGGACGTCGAGCGTCGTGGCCGCCTTCAGCCACAAGCCGGGCAGCCGGTGGTGGACGCCGCCGACCATCAGGCCGAGCCGCGCCCGGCGCGAGTTCGCGGCCAGGAAGCCCAGGGTCGTCCAGCCCTCGAGCATCGGGTCCTCGGCCGGTCCGACCCCCCGGATCTGGAAGAAGTGGTCCATCACCCAGATCGAGTCGAAGCCGACGTCGTCGGCGGTCCGGACGATCCGCGAGAGGGTGGGCCCGATCGCGGCCGCGCCGCCGGGCCAGGTGAACGAGGGGATCTGGAGGCCGAACTTCATGCGGGCGGGCTCCTGGGGCAGAGGAGGGGAGGTCAGGGGAAGAGGTCGTGCTCGGGCGGGATGAGCACCTCGCGGATCGACCCTTCGCCCCGGGGCGGATGAGCACCGCGGACGAGGGCGACCGGGCGTCGGGCGGTCTTGCCGAACGCGAGCTCGGCCGCCGAGGCGATCTCGTCGGCGACGGCGCGGATGGTCGAGCGCATGATCCGCCCGTCTGCGTCCGCCTGGCCGCGGAGGTCCTCGAGCGGGGCGAGCCCGCTGACGCCGATCGCGACGTCGACGATCCCCCAGCGCCAGGGGCGTCCGAACGAGTCGGAGATGATGACCGGGAGGTCGACCCCGGTCCGCTCGCGGATCCGCCGGCGGATCGCCGCGGCCGATGCATCCGGATCACGCGGCAGGAGCGTCACGACCTGGCCGCTCGCGGGGCCCACGTTCGAGGCGTCGACACCGCCGTTCGCGCACACGAAGCCGTGCGGCGTCTCGGTGATCAGGACGCCACGCTCCATGCGTACGACCCGGCGCGCCTCGCGCAGGACGACCTCGAGCTGGCGCGGGTCGCGATCCCATCGTTCGGCAAACGCGATCGCCTCGGGGCGCGGCTCGATGCCCGTCAGATCGACGATCGCGCCCTCCGCCTTCGAGACGACCTTCTGGGTGACCACGAGGACGTCGTCCGTGCGGAGTGGCAGGAGCTCGGGCAGGGCGCACAGGGCGTTGGCGATCAGCGCCGGCAGGTCGTTGCCGGGCTGGATCTCGGGCAGGCCCGGGATCGCGACGACCTCCACCCGGGAGGTCGCGCTCACGTCGTCTGCTCGCTCACGTGCCTGTTCGTTCACGTCGCCTGCATCCTCACGTGGCCGGTTCGCCGGCGAAAAGGAGGTCCTCTGGCGTGTCCAGGTCGAGCGAGAGCGGGCTGGGCTCGACCTCGCGGTACGCTGCGCCGGCACTCGCCGCGAGACCGGCGTGGCGCCGGCGGCTGCCGGGCCCGAAGGCGAACGGGATCGCATCGGGCGGGGCGAGCAGGAGCGCGTTCGTCCCCTCGCCGTGGCGATCCGGGACGAGGACGACGACCG
>JAJYXX010000156.1 GCA_021801545.1 Chloroflexota bacterium
GCGGCCTGATCGCGCGTGCGAGCGAGGACGACGAAGTCATCCGCATAGCGGACGAGGACCCCGTCCGCCGCGCGCCACTGCCGGTCAAGCTCGTGGAGCACGATGTTGGCCAGGAGCGGGCTGATGATGCCGCCCACGCAATACATAACCTGCCGCGATCTCCGGCTGGCGCGAGGTCGGGATCGAGTGCCGGATCACGATCTCGTCGGGACCGATCAGGACGTCTCGCACGACGAGGCGAAGGATACGCTGGCGATCGGCGAGCGAGGCGGTCTCGGCCCCGTCGCGGAGCCGGGCGAGGAAGCTCTCGAGGCTCTCGGCGAGGGCGAGGTAGCTCGCCCGGTCAAGCAGCTGGGCGTCGAGGGCGTCGAGCTGGGCGCGGAGGCTCGACTCGCGCGAGCGCAGGTCGGGCATCCGGGCCCGCAACTCGTCGAGCGAGAGCAGGTCCTCCCCGTAGGCGGTAACGAGGCGGTTGGCTGCCGAGCGGACCCGGCGCAGCTCGACCTCGAGGCGACCCCGCTGGGCCGTCGTGGGATCGGATCCGCGGAGCTCGGCGAGGCGGCGTTCGAGCTCCGCCCGGATGAGGGCAGGCTCGGCGAGCAGGGCGATGACGTGAGCCCAGACGAGGGCGTCGAGCTCGTCAGCGCGAATCGGGCGAGCGGCGCACACCGGTCCGTCCGCGTAGCGCCAGCCGTCCGAGCCCAGGCAGCGGTAGTAGTAGAGCGTCCGCGCGCTGGTCCGGGTCGAGCTGCGGTAGCAGGCGTAGCCGCAGCGCTGACAGGACACGAGGCCGGTGAGCAGCGAGGGCACCTTCGTGTTGCGCGCCGCGAAGCGCTTGTTGTCGGCAAGCCGCCGGGCCGCGACGGCGAAGGTCTCCTCGCTCACGATCGCTGGCACCGGGATCTCGATCCACTCTTCCTGGGGGCGGTCGCGCTGGGCCGCGCGGCGCGGCACCGCGCGCCCCTGCAGCCGGAGCCGCCGGGTGACCGCGGGGCGATGGTCGGAGCGGGCCGTCTTGGCGAAGCCTGCCCGGCCCGTGTAGGCCGGGTTGCGCAGCATGGCCCACACCGTCGAGCGGTCCCAGCGCCGTTTGCCGGTGGCGGTGGGGACGCCCTCCGCGGTCAGCCAGCGGGTCAGCTCGCCGATCGAGAGAGAGTCGTCCACGTAGCGCCGATAGACGTCGCGGACGGTGGCGGCCTCGGGCTCCATGATCTCGAAGCGCGCTTCGGCGTGCTCGCTCCGCCGGATATAGCGGTAGCCGTACGGAGCGCCGCCCAAGACGTTGATCGAGCCCGCCCGGGCGCGATGGAGCTTGCCCCGGCGGGTGCGCTCCCCGATCTGGGCGCGCTCGTATTCGGCGATCATCCCCTGGAACTGGACGAGGAGGGCGTCTTCGGGGCGGTCGGACGACGGACCGTTGAGGAAGCGCACCTCGGTACCCGCCCGGGTGAACTCCTCGATGAGGAGGGCCTGGTAGGCATACTTGCGGGCCAGGCGGTCGGGCGAGTAGCAGAGGATGAGGTCGACGCCGACCTGCGCCGCCAGATCGCGCAGCCGCTCGAGGGCCGGGCGGACGAGTGTCGCGCCCGAGTAGCCCTCGTCCTCGAACACCCAGGCCGGTGGGACCTCAAGTCCCTGTGCGGCGGCGTGCTCGAGCAGCGCCGCCGTCTGGCTGGCGATCGTCTGCTCCTCGCGCTGGCGGGCCGAGGACACCCGAGCGTAGGTCGCCGCCGTCGTCATCGCTGCCTCCCCGGCTCACGCACGGCACCCGCCGCTCAGGGACGAGCGTCCGGTAGGCCTGGGCGAGGAGAGACCCGCCCAGGCGGTCGAAGACGTAGTCGAGCTCAACCCGTCGGGCGGCCACCGCGCGGGCCTGCTCGCGCTCGGCTCAGGGACTCGTCGAGGGCCTGGGCGACGATCGAGCTCAAGGTCCGGCCGCTGCCATGGGCGTAGTCCCGAACTCGCCGGATGAGACCGTCCGGCAGCCGAACCGTGAACACGCTCGTCGGCTCGGGCACTGCGACCGGGCCGACCAGCCGAGCATGCTCGACGTAACGACGGGCCTGCCGCTCGGAGAGCCGGAAGCGGCGGGCGAGGTCGCGGCTCGCCGTGACGACCGCCACGCCGACGCTCAAGAGCTCGGCCGCGGCGTTCACCCGGATGGCTCGCTCGTCGGCTCGCGCCCGGCGCCTGTCTCTCATGCCATACACATGCTACTGTATGTGTCAAACGACCTGTCTCCCTGGGCCCCGGCTTGGCCTCCGGATAGCGGCCTCGAACTCGAAGTTGCCTATTGCGTGGGAGGAGTCATCACCCCGCCCTGCGGCGTGCCAGCGACCGTCTGGCTGGTCACGCCGTCCTCCATCACCCCCGCTGTGAGCCACTTCCGGATGAGCTTGAGCACCCGCCGGTCCGACACACGTCGCTCCACGAGCCGGAGGACGACCGCATGGTCGATCCGGTCGAACGAAACGGCGACACACTGCCCATCTCGACGGGTTTCCGTCTGAGGTCGCGATCGT
>JAJYXX010000058.1:0-2331 GCA_021801545.1 Chloroflexota bacterium
GCGACGCGCATCATTCGTCGTGATCACGGTCGCCGCGACGATTCCGGCAGCCACCTTTCTGATCGGCCTGATGCTTACGTAGGTGATCGTCAGTTCCCTGGTTCGACGACGGGCGCTGGAGGGCCGTCCCGGTTCGCACACACTACCCTCACCTACCGGGAGGGACGTTTGGTCGCGCGGTTCGACCCGGCGGGCGGCCCCGGTGGGGTCGGCACCCTATAATCGCCCGGCGATGAACGTCACCACTACCTCTGCCCCGAAGAGTTCCGTCCTGCTCGAAGTCGAGTTGCCGCCCGAGCGGCTCGCCCACGCCGTCGACGAGGCCGTCCGCCGCCTCTCGCGCCGGACGAAGGTCGCCGGGTTCCGTCCCGGCAAGGCGCCCCGGTTCATGCTCGAGCGCGTCCTCGGTCCGTCGGCCGTCCTGGACGAGGCGGTCGAGCAACTCGTCGAGGATGCCTACCGCGAGGCGATCCTCGAGTCGATGATCATCCCGCTCACGAACCCAGACGTCGAGATCGTCCAGGCCGAGGAAGGCAAGCCGGTGATCTTCAAGGCGACCGTCCAGGTCCGGCCCGAGGTGAGGCTCGGCGACTACCGCAACTTCAACTTCCGGCCCGAGATCGAGACGATCGACGACGAGAAGGTCGAGCGGGTGATCGAGGAGCTGCGCGACGAGTACGCGTCCCTCGCCCCGGTCGAGGAGCGCGGCGCCAGGAACGGCGACTACGCGGTCGTCGCGTTCGTCGGCACGCGCGACGGGGCCCTGTTCGAGGGCGGTTCGGCCGAACGGACGCCGCTGATCATCGGCGACGAACGCCTGATCCCGGGCTTCGAGGAGCACCTGATCGGGATGCGGGTCGGCGATCGTGCCGAGTTCGACATCGTCTTCCCGGCCGACTATCCCGATGAGGTGCTGGCCGGTCAGCCGGCCCACTTCGCGGTGGAGCTGAAGGAGCTGCGCGAGAAGGTGCTCCCCGAGCTCGACGACGAGTTCGCCCGCTCGATGGGCCAGTTCGAGGATCTCGCCGCCCTGCGAACCGAGATCCGTGCCCGTCTCGCTCGGAACGCCCTGGACCGCGCCCGCCACGAGTTCGCCGCCAGGATCATCGAGTATGCGGTCGCCAATGCGACCCTGGAGCTCCCGGACGTGCTCGTCGACCAGGAGGTCGAGGTGATGCACGACGAGTTCCGCTCGAGCCTCGCCCGCCAGGGGATCAGCGAGAAGGCGTACCTCAAGGTCACGGGCAAGACCGAGGCGGACCTCCACGCCGAGCTCCGACCGCGCGCCGAGCACCGGGTGAAGGTGCTCCTCGTGCTCTCGAAGATCGCCGGGGCGGAAGGCCTCGGGGTCTCCGACGAGGAAGTCGAGACGGAGATCAGGCGGGCTCGTCTGCGCTACAGCGAGGACCAGCAGCTCGTCCGCTACCTCGAGTCCGAGCGCGGGCGCTCGTTCGTCCGGAGCACGCTCCGGCGCACGAAGCTGGTCGAGAAGCTGGTCGACGAATGGCTCGCCGCCCACCCCGACCACCCGGCTCTGCCCCACGCCGATGACGACGCGCCACCCGCGAGCGGGAGCGCCGTCGCGGCCGGCGCCGTCGGGGGCGACGTTGCCGCTGCGGCTACGGCCGCCGCCGCCACGGACCCGGGCAGCCTACTGACCTCCGACGCCGAGTCGGCGTGACCCGGCCGACTCCGCCTGCCACAGGGAGACCAACCATGCTCGTACCGATGGTCATCGAATCCTCCAGCCGAGGAGAGCGCGCGTACGACATCTACTCGCGCCTGCTGAAGGAACGGATCATCTTCCTCGGCGACGCGATCGAGGATCACATCGCGAACCTCGTCATCGCCCAGCTCCTGTTCCTCGAATCAGAAGACCCGGAGAAGGACATCAGCCTGTACATCAACTCGCCGGGCGGCGTCGTCACTGCGGGTCTGGCGATCTACGACACGATGCAGTACGTCCGGGCGCCGGTCAGCACGATCTGCATCGGGATGGCCGCGAGCATGGCCGCCGTCCTGCTGGCGGCCGGCACGAAGGGCAAGCGCTACGCCCTGCCGAACAGCCGGATCATGATCCACCAGGGCTCCGGCGGCTACCGGGGCAACGCGCCCGACGCGTTCATCCAGGTGAAGGAGTGGGAACATCTCGTGCAGGTGAACCACGAGATCCTCGCTCGCCACACCGGCCAGCCACTCGACAAGATCGTCAAGGACACCGAGCGGGACTATTTCATGTCTCCCGAGCAGGCTCGCGACTATGGCATCATCGACCAGGTCTACTCAGTGCCCGGGGATTCGCTGATCGCCCAGGCCCATGACGCCGGTCTC
>JAJYXX010000058.1:2431-15878 GCA_021801545.1 Chloroflexota bacterium
GATCGTCAAGGACACCGAGCGGGACTATTTCATGTCTCCCGAGCAGGCTCGCGACTATGGCATCATCGACCAGGTCTACTCAGTGCCCGGGGATTCGCTGATCGCCCAGGCCCATGACGCCGGTCTCACCGGTGGCCAGGGGCCCTCGACCGGCGGCCCGGGCGACGAGGGATCGAAGCCCTCGCCGGCAGGCGAGTAGGTGACGGTCACGGCGCTCCGTCCGGCCGTGGCGGGGTGGCGAGGACGACGGTGCGGCCGCGAAGCGATAGGACGCGAAGCGATAGGACGTAGGGCGTGACGACCACGACGAAGGGCCCCAAGGTTCCGTACCGCTGCAGCTTCTGCGGCAAGAGCCAGGAGCAGGTCCGCAAGCTGATCGCCGGGCAGGGCGTCTACATCTGCGACGAGTGCATCAACCTCTGCCAGGAGATCATCGACGAGGAGATCGCCGAGGCGCCGCGCGCCAAGTCGGCGGCAACCAAGCTCCCGAACCCGCGTCAGATCAAGGCCGCCCTCGACCAGTACGTCATCAGCCAGGAGCGGGCCAAGAAGGTCCTCTCGGTCGCCGTCTACAACCACTACAAGCGGGTGAACGCGGGTCACGCGATCGACGAGGTCGAGCTCCAGAAGTCGAACGTGCTGCTCGTCGGGCCGACCGGGAGCGGCAAGACGCTGCTCGCCCAGACGCTTGCCCGGGTCCTCGACGTGCCGTTCTGCATCGCGGATGCGACCTCGCTCACGGAGGCCGGCTACGTCGGCGAGGACGTCGAGAACATCCTCCTGCGGCTCATCCAGGCGGCCGACTTCGACGTCGCCCGGGCACAGCGCGGGATCATCTACATCGATGAGATCGACAAGATTGCCCGCAAGGCGGACAACCCCTCGATCACCCGCGACGTCTCGGGCGAGGGGGTCCAGCAGGCCCTCCTCAAGATCCTCGAGGGGACCGTCGCCAACGTCCCACCCCAGGGAGGGCGCAAGCACCCTCACCAGGACTTCATCCAGATCGACACGACGAACATCCTCTTCATCTGCGGCGGCGCCTTCGACGGTCTCGAGAAGATCGTCGAGGAGCGGGTCGGCCGGCGGGCGATCGGGTTCGGCTCGGAGGCGCAGATGGATCGGACCGCGCGGGCGCGGATCCTCGAACGCCTGATGCCCGAGGACCTGCTCAAGTTCGGCCTGATCCCCGAGTTCGTCGGTCGCCTGCCGGTCGTCGTCACCCTTTCGTCGCTCACCGCCGCGGACCTGGTGCGGATCCTGATCGAGCCGAAGAACGCGATCACCCGCCAGTTCCAGAAGTTCCTCCAGCTCGACAAGGTCGAGCTCGTCTTCACCGAGGCTGCGCTGCAGGCGGCGGCGGACGTCGCGCTCGAGCGCAAGACCGGCGCCCGCGCCCTGCGCTCGATCGTCGAGGAGGCGCTCCTCGAGGTGATGTACGACATCCCCGAGCGGACCGATATCCGCAAGTGCATCATCACCGAGGAGACGATCCGCCAGGGCCGCCCGCCGCTCCTGCTGACGAAGTCCGAGGTGGAGAGCGGCGTCGACGAGACGAACTACGAGGAGTGGCTCGCCGAGCGGGGCGCCTCCGCCTGATCGGCCGGCTCAGACCGGCTCAAGCGGGATCGGCTGGATCGGTCTCGTCGGTCGGTTCGGCCTCCTCGGCTCGTTCGATCTCGCCCGCTGGCTGCTCCTCTCCGGCCGTTCCGGGCGTCCCGGCGCTCTGCTGGAGGCGGTCCTCGGCCAGGACGCGCCGCAGGACCTTGCCGATGAACGTCCGCGGCAGCTCGGTCCGAAACTCGATCGCCACCGGCACCTTGTAGCGGGCCAGGTTCTCGCGGCAGTAGGCGAGGATCTCGGCTTCGGTCATCGAGGCCCCGGGCTCGAGCACGACGTAGGCGCGCGGCACCTCGCCTCGGCGCTCGTCGGGCTCGCCCACGACTCCTGCCTCGGCGATCGCGGGGTGGGCCATCAGCACCTCCTCGACCTCGCGTGGATAGACGTTCATGCCCCCGACGATGATCATGTCCTTGCGCCGGTCGACGATCCGGAAGTAGCCCTCCTCGTCCATCGTCGCCACGTCACCGGTGAAGAGCCAGCCGTCGCGCAGGACGGCCGCGGTCTCCTCGGGCTGGTTCCAGTAGCCGGCCATGACCTGCGGACCGCGGACGACGAGCTCGCCGATCTCGCCCGGGGCGAGCGTCCGCTCGCCGGTCTCGAGGTTGACGATGCGGGCGTCGGTGGACGGGAACGGCAGCCCGATCGTGCCGATCTTGCGGTGGCCGTGGATCGGGTTGCAGTGGGTGACCGGGCTTGCCTCGGTCAAGCCGTAGCCCTCGCTCACCCGTCCGCCGGTGATCTCCTCGAAGCGGCGCTGGACGTCGAGCGTGAGCGGTGCCGCGCCACTGATACAGGCGTCGATCGAGCTGAGGTCGTAGCGTGCCCGGGCGGGGTGGGCGGCGAGGGTGGCGTACATCGTCGGCGCGCCGGGGAAGGTCCTCGGTCGCGTCCGGGCGATCGACTTCAGGACCGCCACCGGATCGAAGCGCGGGTGAAGGACCTGCGTCGCACCGGTCAGGATCGAGAAGTTCATCGCCACCGTCAGGCCGTAGATGTGGAAGTAGGGGACGACGCACAGCGTCGACTCCGCGCCGGCCCGCGCGCCCGGGAACCAGGCCGCCGTCTGGTGCGCGTTCGCGACGAGGTTGCGGTGGGTGAGCGTGGCGGCTTTCGGGGTCCCGGTCGTGCCGCCGGTCGGCTGGAGGACGGCTGGATCGTCCGGTGCCGCCGTCGAGTCGACCCGGCCACCGGGGGTCTCGCGCAGGACGCGGACGAGGTTCGGTGTCGCGGTCGAGTGGGGGACCGGGTGCCAGCGGCCCTCGCGGCGGGCGACGAGCGGGTAGAGCCAGCGGACGGGGACCGGCAGCCAGTCGCGGATCCCGGTCACGATCAGGGTGCCGTCCGACAGGCCGCCCTCGATCGCGGTCCGGACCGCGCGAACGCGCGGCACGAGCAGGTCGAGGCAGACCGAGAAGCGGGGTGTCGTCTCGCGCAGGAGGACGTCGAGTTCCCGTTCGACGAGGAGCGGGCTCGTGGGGGCGGCGATCCCGCCGGCCCGCAGCGTGCCGAAGAAGGCGATGACGAAGGCCGGGCTGTTCGGCAGATGGAGGCTGACGCGGTCGCCGCGCCCGAGCCCGCGCGCGAGGAGCGCCCGGGCGAACCGGTCGACCGCGTCGTCGAGCTCGCGGAAGCGCGTCCGGGCGCCCAGGAAGTCGATCGCGACCCGCTCGGGGAACCGTCCTGCTGCGCTGCGCAGGATCTCGTCGAGCGGCTGGTCCGGGACGCTGATCTCGTGCGGTACCCCGGGCTCGTAGTGATCGAACCAGGGACGGGCCGACCCATTCGGCCAGATCGCCTGTGATGCCATGGTCATCCTCTCCACCTCCCCTGTGGCCCTGCGACGGACGTCGTGCCCTCGGCAGAGCGAGATCGCGTCAGATCGGGTATCCCTCCGCGGCGATGACGTGGCCGGCCACCCGACGGCCGAGTGCGACTCGGTCGACCGGATCCGTGCGCAGGAGGCGCCGGACCCCGGCCACGAGGAGTCGCGCCTCGTCTCCCTCGGCCAGCGACGGCGCGATCGCGCGGGCCGTCATCTCGAACTGGCCAGCACGTTCGGCCACGACGAGGCGGGCGAGGTCGACGTGGCGCGCCGCCACGTCCGGGGCGAGGCCGGACGGCTTCCCCCCGGCCGCTCGCCGGGCCCGGGCGACCGCGCTGTCCATGACGAGCACCCCGGTCGCCAGGTCGGCGAGACCGGCCAGGACCTCCTGCTGCTCCTCGAGCGTCGCGCCGAAGCGCTGGAAGGTGGCCCCGGCGAGCAGGAGGGTGACCTGCCGGGCGGCATCGACGAACGCAGCCTCGGCGTCGAGCGGCCCGCCGCCCGTGGCGTCCACTGCGCCGGTGCCGGCTGGGGCAAGGAGCGCTTCCTGCGCCCGTCGGGCCGGGCCGAGCAGGTCGAGTCGGCCCTGGATCGCCCGCTTCACGAGTGTTCCCGGGACGAGCAGCCGGTTGATCTCGTTCGTCCCCTCCCAGATCCGGTGGATCCGGGCGTCGCGGAAGGCACGTGCGGCCGGGTAGTCCTCGATGTAGCCGTAGCCGCCGTGGACCTGGACCAGCTCGTCGACGACCCAGCCGAGCTCCTCGCTGGCGAGCACCTTGGCGATCGAGCACTCGACCGCGTACTCCTCGAGCGCGGTCCGGATCGCGTCGGGCGAGCCCGACTCCTCGGCCCGCCCGAGACGTGTATCGATCAGCCCGGCGACCCGGTAGACGACCGACTCGACGCCGTACGTCCGGGCGGCCATCCCGGCCAGCTTGGCGGCGATGAGCGGGAACTCGACGATCCGCCGACCGAACGCTCGTCGATCGCGGGCGTAGGCGCAGGCGATCGCGATCGACGGCTTCATCCCGCCCAGGCAGCCGGCGGCGAGCTTGAAGCGTCCGACGTTGAGGACGTTGAAGGCGACGCGATGGCCCTTGCCGATCTCGCCGAGGACGTTCTCCGCCGGGACCCGGACCCCGTCGAGGGTGAGGGCGCAGGTCGATGCACCATGGACGCCGAGCTTGTGCTCCTCGGGCCCAATCGTCAGCCCCGGGCTGTTGCGCTCGACGAGGAAGGCGGTGAATTCCTCGCCGTCGACCTTCGCGTAGAGCGTGAAGAGGTCGGCGAAGCCGGCGTTCGTGATAAACTGCTTCGAGCCGTTGATCAGGTAGCTGCCGTCGGGCTGGCGGGTCGCCCGCGAGCGGATCGCGCGCGCGTCGGAGCCGGCCGACGGCTCGGTCAAGGCGTACGCCCCGACCGTCGTTCCCGCCACGAGGCCGGGCAGGTAGCGCCGGCGCTGGTCATCGGTGCCGAAGAAGACGAGCGGCAGGGTGCCGATTCCGGTGTGGGCGCTGTAGGTGACCGCGAACGAGTCGGCGCCCGCGAGGGCCTCGGTGACGACGACCGAGGTCACCCGGTCGAGTCCCACCCCGCCGTAGGCCTCGGGCACGTCGATCCCGAGGTAGCCGTCGCGTCCGAGCCGGGCCAGCAGCTCGCGGTGGGTGGCGTAGTCCTTGCCCTCGACCGCCTCGCGACGCGGCTCGACCTCCTGGGCGACGAACGCCTCGACCGCGGCCCGGATCGCGCGATGCTCCTCGTTCAGCTGTTCCGGGGTGAAGATCCGCTCCGGGTCGGTCTGGCCGACGAGGAAACCGCCGCCGCGTTCCTCGTGGCCGGCCGGCGCGGTCGAACCGGCGGGCGCGGTCTCGGTCGGGGTCGTCATCGCTCTCCCTCCTTCGCGTTCATCGGTGGGGCGGCAGCGGATCCGCCGCCCGTCGGCTGGCGCCCGCCCAGCCACTCGATGATGCCGGCCACTCCCTGGCCACCGCCGACGCACATCGTCACGAGCCCGTAGCGTGCGCCCCGCGCGGCGAGCTCCGAGAGGAGCTGGACGGTCAGCTTCGCGCCGGTCGCGCCGAGCGGATGGCCGAGGGCGATCGCGCCCCCGTTCGGGTTCGTCCGCTCCTCGTCGAAGCCCAGGTGGCGCACGACGGCGACGACCTGGGCGGCGAACGCCTCGTTCAGCTCGATGACCGCGAGGTCGTCGAGGGTGAGGCCGGCCTTCGTGAGCGCCTTCGGGACGGCCTCGATCGGGCCGAGCCCCATCACCTCGGGTGCGACGCCCGCCGTCGCATACGACACGAGCCGACCGAGCGGGGTGAGGCCGAGCCGCGCGGCGCGCTCGCCGGTCATGACGACCATCGCCGCGGCGCCGTCGCTCATCTGCGAGCTATTGCCGGCGGTCACCGTTCCGCCCTCCGCGAAGGCCGGCGCGAGCGACGCCATCCGGGCCTCGTCGGTGTCGCGCCTGGGCCCCTCGTCGGTGTCGAACGTCACCCGTTCGAGCCGTGGGTGGCCGTCCTCGACGACCGTCCGCTCGACGACGACGGGCGCGATCTCGGCTCGGAAGCGTCCCTCGTCGATCGCGGCCGCGGCCCGGTGGTGACTGCGCAGCGCCCAGGCGTCCTGGTCCTCGCGGCTGATCTGCTCGCGGCGGGCCACCTCCTCGGCGGTCAGGCCCATGTTCAGGAAGACCTCCGGCCAGCGCTCGGCCAGCCCGGGGTTCGGTGCGAAGTGCCAGCCGGTCATCGGCACGAAGCTCATCGACTCGAGACCCCCGGCGGCGACGACGTCGGCGACGCCGCTCGCCACCGCCTGGCTGGCGAGGGCGAGCGCCTGGAGGCCCGAGGCGCAGAAGCGGTTGACGGTCATCGCACTCGTCGAGACCGGCAACCCTGCCCCGAGCGCGACCGGGCGGGCGACGTTCAGGCCCTGGGCACCCTCGGGCATCGCGCAGCCGAGGACGAGGTCCTCGACCTCGGCCGGGTCGAGCCCGGGCGCCCGGGCGAGCGCCTCGCGCACGGCGGCCATCGCGAGCTCCTCGGGCGGTGTCTCGCGGAGCGCGCCTCGGGGCGCCCGGCCGACGGCCGTGCGGACGGCGCTGACGATGACGGCATCTCGCATCACTGGCTCCGTTGCTCCTGTCTCTCGCCGGTCTCTCTCGTTGGTCTGGCGGTCCGGGCGGCGGCCTCCTCCTCGTCAGTTGCGAAGGGGTTTTCCGGTCCGCAACGTGTGGCGGATCCGGTCGCGGGTCAGACGCTCGCCGAGGAGCCGAAGGAACGCCTCGCGCTCGAGGTCGAGCACGTACGTCTCCGCGACCTCGGTTCCCTCGGCCACGTCGCCACCGCACATCACCCGGGTCAGCTCGAGGGTCACCGTCCGATCGTGGGCGCTCATCGCCCGGCCGGCCAGCTGGTTGAAAGTGAGCACCTCGGCAGCGGCGACCCCGCGCCGACCGAGGACCGGGATCGGCCGGGGGAGCGGCGGCCGGTAGCCGATCTCGGCGAGCAGCCGGGCCGTCGCCGCCGCGTCAGCCCACTGGCGTTCCGGGTCGGCGCTGACGAGGTCGGCCGGGCCGAGCAGGCCAAGGGCGCGCGCCTCCTCGGCACTCGTCGATACCCGGGCAAAGGCGATCGTCTCGAGGGCGGCCCGGAAGAAGGCGAACGCGTCGGCCTGGCTGCCGGCCGCGCGCTCGGTGGCACGGCGGGCCATCGCGGTCGAGCCGCCTCCGGCCGGGATCAGCCCGACCCCTGTCTCGACGAGCCCGAGGTACGTCTCGGCGAGGGCCTGGCAGCGTGCCCCGGCAAGGCAGATCTCGGCGCCGCCGCCGAGCGTCCGGCCGCGTGGCGCGACGACGACCGGGACCGGTGCGTAGCGGATCGCCTGGGTCGCCGCCTGGAATCGGCGAACGGCGCGGTCGAGCTCGTCCCACTCGCCCTCCTCGGCGTCGATCAGCAGCAGCGCGAGGTTCGCGCCGGCCGAGAAGTCGCCTGCCAGGGTGCCGATCACGAGCCCATCCGCGCTCCGCGCGGCGAGGTCGATCGCCCGCCGGATGATGTCGAGCGTGTCGAGCCCGATCAGGTTGAGCTTGCCGTGGAGCTCCAGGCCAAGGATCCCGCTACCAAGGTCGACGACCGAGGCGGCCGCATTGGCGGGCAGGTCGGGCCGGACGCGCCGACGCGCCGCGACGTCGATCCGGCCGGGCGTCTCGGGCAGTGGCCGGAATGTCAGGTCCGCGAAGACGAGACTCTCCCGGCCACCGTCGGTCGTGTCGCGATAGAAGGCGCCGGGGCTGGCCGCGACCCGGACGGCAAGCTCCGGCACGGCGCCGCCGGAGCGCTCGATCAGCTCCGCGACCGCCGGTACGCCGAGGGCGTTCCACGTCTCGAACGGACCGAGTTCCCAGCCGAAGCCCCAGCGCATCGCCCGGTCGACTGCACCGGCGTCATCGGCGATCCCCGCCGCTACGGCCGCGGCGTAGCCGAGCGAGGCGGCGACGAAGCCGCGCACGAAGCGAGCGGCGGGGTCATCCGCGGCGAGGAGCCCCGCCAGGCGGCGCCCGAGGTCCGGCTCGTTGCGGGCCAGCTGGACCGAGCTCGAGACGAGCGAGCGGCGGGGCCGGTAGTCGAACGTGGCGAGGTCGAGGGCGAGAATCTCGCCGTCGACCCGGCGGTACATCCCGGCGCCCCGCTTCTCGCCGAGGGCGCCCCGCTCGATGAGGGTCCGCAGGACCGCCGGCACCCGGAACCGGTCGCGGTCCGGGTCGTCGACGAGCGCCTCGTGGCAGTGGTCCGCGACGGCCACGGCGACATCGATCCCGATCAGGTCGAGCGTCCGGAACGTGGCACTCTTCGGGTGGCCGATGAGCGGCCCGGTCAGCTCGTCGACTTCGTCGACCCCCAGCCCGAGCTCGAGGGCGAGGTCAACCGCGACGAGCAGCCCGTGGACCCCGAGCCGGTTGGCGATGAACGCCGGCGTGTCGTTCGCCCGAACGGTGCCCTTGCCAAGCTGGCGCGAGCCGTACGCCTCGAGCCAGGCGATGAGCCCGGGGTCGGTGTCGGCGGTCGGGATCAGCTCGAGCAGCCGGGCATAGCGCGGCGGGTTGAAGAAATGGGTCCCCAGGAATGCCCGCCGGAACGGCTCGGAGCGGCCCTCGCCGAGGGCCTGGATCGAGATTCCGCTTGTGTTCGAGCTGACGATCGGGTACGGGGACCGGCCGTCGAGCGCGGCGTCGAGCCGGGCCAGGAGGTTGCGCTTCGGTTCGAGCTGCTCGACGATCGCCTCGATCACCCAGCCCGCGCCGGCGACGCCCGCTTCGAGCGCGTCGAACCCGGCGGTCGTGATCCGGGCAGCGTCCTCGGGCCGGTAGAGGGGTGACGGGAGCAGCCGTCGAGCGCGATCGAGGCCCTGGCCCGCCGTGGCGGCATCGAGGTCCAGCAGGGTGACGCGTGCGCCGGCGCCCGCCAGCAGGCAGGCGAGCTGGGCGCCCATCGTGCCGGCGCCGAGGATGACGGCGTGCTCAAGGCGGGGGATCATCGACCGGGCTCCTTGCTCGTTTGTTCGTCGCGCCGTTCGTCGCCGCCTTCGGCGCCGTCGTCACGCCCGGCGCCGGGGGCTCGCAAGCCGTCGACGAGCAGGTCGGCGAGCAGCTTCGCGAGCTCCTCCACCGACAGCGGCCCGTCGGGGCGATACCACTGGGTGAACCAGTTGCAGGTGGACAGGATCATGAAGCCGGCCAGGCGGACATCGATCGGCCGAAAGCTTCCGTCGGCGATCCCGGCCTCGAGTGCGCGCCGCCAGTGGCGCTCGTAGGTGTCGCGGCGTTCGACGAGGACGCGGCGACGCTCCGGTGGCAGGGATCGCAGCTCGATCTGGAGCAGTGAGAGCTCGTCGCGGTGCTCGGCGGCAAACCGCAGGTGGGCCGCGATCGCGTGCCGGACGCGGTCCAGGCCTCGGCCGGGCCGGTCGAGTTCGGGCCGGACGTGCGCGTCGAGCTGCTCGAGCGCCTCGCTGACGATCGTCCAGAGGAGGTCGTCCTTGGCCGCGATGTAGTGATACAGGCTCCCGCGGTGCATCCCCAGGGCTTCGGCGAGGTCCTGCATCGAGGTGGCATGGAAGCCGCGCTCGCGGAAGAGCTGGGTGGCGGCCCGCTGGAGCTCGAGTTCGCGGGGCCGGGTCATCGTCACGGTCGGGGCGACTCCACTCGGCAGCCTGCCCGGTTGTGCGCCAGGCGAGCGTCAAACGAACGTTTGGTTGGCACAGGGTATTCGCCAGCGGCGAGAGGGTCAATACCCCAACCCCGGCCTGACCCGGCCTGGTGGCCGAGTGTGACCGCCGACCCTTGACCGCGGCGATATGCTGGCATCCTAGTGGAGCTAACGTCCGTCTCCGCGCATGGCCATGAGTGCCTCGGATGAAGCCGCTCCGGGTCGAGGCGATCACCTATGCACCGACCGTCTTCCTGCACTGCCAGCATTGCGAGCTGACGTTCCAGGAGATGGGCATCGGCGCGCGGCTGCGACGACAGGAGGCGGCCGAGGCGCTGCCGGACGATCTGGCGCGTGAGTACCAGGCGCTGTCGGATTGGAGCCGAGAGCTCATCGCCCGCTTCGGTACGCGGATTCGCCTGAAGGTGATCGACGCCGCCTCGATCGAGGGCGTTCTCGCCTCGCTTCGCTATCGCGTCTTCCGCTACCCCGCCGTGATCATCGACGGGCGCGAGAGGTTCCTCGGCCCCGACCTGGCCGCAGTCCTGCCGGCCGTCGAGCGTCGCCTCACGGCCGGGGCCGGCTGAGCGAGCCCCGAGGGCGAGAGAAAGGAGGACGCATCGGCCGAGACCGGAGATCGCCGTCCAACGCGGCCTGTTTGTTCCCTTGATGCTGGCAGGGAGGAGTAGCGTGAGTTCGCTGTGGGTCGTCGTCGTCGGTGCAGTCGTCATCTACCTCGGCTACACGTATTACGCAAAGCGGATCGACCGGGAGATCATCCAGGCCGATCCGAAGCGGGCGACCCCGGCCCGGATGTACATGGACGGGGCCGACTTCATGCCCACGAGCCGGTTCGTCCTCTACGGCTACCACTTCAAGTCGATCGCCGCGGCGGGCCCGATCGTCGGGGTGATCACCGCGGCGAACCTCTGGGGGTGGCTGCCGTCGATCCTGTGGCTGCTGATCGGCGTGACCTTCATCGGCTGGGCGAGCGATTACAGCGCGATCATCATGGCCGTCCGCAACGATGGGAACTCGCTGAGCGCGATCGCCCACCGCCTCGTCTCGCCCAGGGCGCGCCGGATCCTGTTCATCTTCATTTTCTTCTACCTGCTCCTCATCGGCGGCGCGTTCATCGGGATCATGGCTGCGATCCTCGCCGCCCGGCCCGACGTCCCGTTCGGCATCTTTGTCCTGGCAGTCATGGGCCTCGTCGCCGGTTACGCGATCTACCGGCTGCGGGCGAGCATCGTCGGAGTCACCGTCGTGACCGTCGGGCTGACCCTTGCGGCGATGATGCTCGGGCCGGCCGGCGCGACGTTTCCGACCGAGGCCGGCAAGGCGATCGACTGGACCACGGGTCCGATCAGCGGCGCGGTCACGAGCCTCAACAAGTCGATCAACGCTGGTGGCCCACTCTACAGTGTCATCGATCCGACGAACGCCGACCCGCGCGTCCCGCCCGTCGCGAAGGACGGCACGCGCCCGAAGACGCCCACGTACAACCCGGCGACCGGCGAGATCAACGTCCTGCCGAGCTTCCTGCTCTGGGCGATCCTCCTGCTCGTCTTCAGCTACCTGGGCGCGAACCTCGCGATCTGGCGTTTCGCCCAGCCGGTCAACTACATCGGGTTCTGGATCACCGCGCTGACGATCGGCTTCGGGGCGATCGGGGCGATCATCGCCCCCTTCACGAACCCGCAGGTCGCAGAGTTCAAGGTCAAGGCGTTCACTGACTTCTCGCCCGCGATCGCGACCGGGGCGATCCAGCCGCTCTGGCCGATGCTCTTCGTGACGATCGCGTGCGGCGCGATCTCCGGCTGGCACGCCCTCTTCGGGTCGGTCGGCACGGCCCGCCAGCTCGAGTACGAGACCGACGCGCTGCCGGTCGGTGGGGGCGGGATGTTCTCCGAGAACACCCTCGGGCTCCTCTCACTGACCGCGGTCGCCGTGGCCGGGGGTGCCGGTGCCGGCGCGTTTGCGTCGGGCGTGGGGACCCTCCTCAACGTGGCGACGTTCGGGCTCGTTCCGACCGCGTTTGGGGTCGCGCTCGGTTTCGGCGCCTTCGTGGTGATCGTCCTCACCGTCGTCCAGCTCGTCTTCCGGGTCATGCGCGTGACCCTCGGGGAGTGGCTGGGCGAGTGGTGGGTCGGCTTCAAGAACCAGAACGTGGCGACCGTGATCTCCATGGTCCTGGTCCTCGCTCTCGTGCTTTCGGGCACCTGGGTCTATCTCTGGCAGCTCTTCGGGGCCTCGAACCAGCTGATGGCGGCGCTCAGTCTCCTGCTGGTCACGCTCTGGCTCGTCGCGAGCGGGCGGAACCCGACGTACGCGGCCGTCCCGATGCTGTTCATGTACGTCACGACGGTCGCGGCTACGATCGTGACCGCCTACAATCTCTTCGTGAGCATCGCCACCAAACCCGGCCAGGCGGTGATCTCGGTCGCCGGCGCCTGGGTGATGATCGCGGTAGCGGTCCTGCTCGTCGTGGCGGCCCTCGTCATCGCCTACGACGCCTACCGCGCCTGGCTCCGCCTCCGGGCGGTGCCCGTTGAGCCTGCTCCTGCGCCGGCTGGCTAGCGCCAGCCGGCGGGGTGTCGACACCTGATTGGAAGAACGGGAGCGGCCGGTAACCGGCCCCTCCCGTTCTTCTACTCCCCGCTGAGGCTCAGCGCCAGCTCGCGGACCGTTGTGATGAGCTCCTCGGACGAAACGGTGGCGGTGTCCGGCGGCCGGACGTGGACCTCGAGGTGGGGAACCGTCTGGTGGACCGACAGGCGCCAGACGCCCCCGCTGGCTGCCTCGAAGCGGTCCCAGGCCCGTCGTGCGAGCGCCTCGTCGGCGCCGGGGCGGACGAACGCCTCGCGCTCGGGTGCCGGCCAGTCGAGCCGGCTCCAGCCGCCCTCGACGAGCCGCTCCGGGTCGAGCCGCCCGGTCCAACCGCGGCGGTCGCCGATCTCGAGCTCGAAGCGCGGCGCGCGCCGGAGGTTCGTCCGGACGATGAGGAAGTCGCGCCGTCCACGCGCGTGCCCGTACGCCCACAGCAAACCGACGTCCCGCGGCTCGAGGACGACGAGCACCTGTGCCTCGCGGAAGGGGTGGCTCGGGTCGACGATCGTCAGCTCGGCAGCCGAGCTGCCCAGCCAGCGGAGGGTCGTCCGGCTGCCCAGGAGCGGCAGACCGTCCTGGAGCCAACGCAGGAGGCGATTGCCCCGCCGGATGTTGCCCTGGGTGCCGGCGACGAACCAGAGCATGAACACGAGAAGGGCGGCGATCGCGAGCGAGGGGACGAGCGCCTCGAGGTCGGGCATCGAAGCGACTCTACTGAGGTGGCCGGGCGCGGTCAACGCTTCGGTGTGTCCTGTGTTCGCAGGTCACGAATTTGCTACACTCCGGGCGACAGGCCAGCAGATGACGAGATCGAGGGGTCACATCACCAGGCGATGCGTCGGGAGCCTTCCCCATCGACCGCCGTGCCCCCGCCGCGGGATGTGGGGCGGCGCGAGGCACTGCGGCAGTTCGTCTATGGGCTCACCGGCTACGAGTTTGCCCGCCATGCCGTCGAAACCCGCGCCGCTCTCGAGACCGTGTTCATGGTCATCCTCGTCGGGGACATGGTCGGCCTGCCCGTGATCCCGCCCTACTACTCGCTGCGGATCCTGCCGTACGTCGTGCCCCAGATCGCGACCTGGAAGCGGCGGGTCCTCCGCGAGCGCGAGTTCGGCGACGTGCACGAGCACCATCTCCACGGGGTCTAGGCGAAGGAGGTCGACATGCCCGACGAGAGCCAGGA
>JAJYXX010000045.1 GCA_021801545.1 Chloroflexota bacterium
CGGTCATCCGGGTCGCGTAGCCGCCGTCGCGATCCCAGCCGGTGAAGCGCGCCTCGGCGCACAGGTTCTCGCGTCTACTCCGGCAGGCGGGGCAGACGCCGCAGGCGCTCGCCAGCCAGGCGACGCCAGCCCGGTCGCCGACCGCCCAACCCTCGACCGACCGCCCAATCGCCACGACGCGCCCGACGGCCTGGTGGCCGGGCACGATCGGCAACCGGCGCGCGGCGAGGTCGCCCTCGATGAGTTGGAGGTCGGTCCGGCAGATGCCGCAGGCGGCGATCGTCAGGACGAGCTCGTCGTCGGCCGGCGACGGGTCGAGGAGGTCGACTAGCCGGAGTGGCCGGTCAGCGGTCGGGGCGGGACGCTGGAGCTGCATCGCGCGCATCGAGGAGATCGTAGCGCGCCGGCGACGAGTCGACGCCCGGTCGGTCAGGCGGGGGCCCCGACCTGCGGCCTGGCGCTGGGGACGGTCGGTCGACTGCCGGCGCGGTCGACGACGCTCCGGGCGCCGGGGAAGAAGACGCCCAGGTCGAGGTCCGCCTGCACCGACTCGACGGTGTAGCGGTTCACCCAGGCAAAGGGGTGGTGGGCCGTTCCGGCGGCCGGGTCGCCGGCCAGGCTCACCCGGGCCGAGCCGAGGAGGACGAACGTCCCGCCCGGCCGGGCGAGTGCCCGACCGGGGTCGAAGCCGGGCAGCGTGGGGAGCAGGGCATGCTGGGCCGGCGGCACTGCGCAGTTCTAGTCGAAGCCGGGCAGCGTGGGGAGCAGGCCCTCGACGAGGTACGGACCGACCGCCAGCACCAGTTCGTGCCAGGTGGCGTGAACGGGAGCCGGTGTGGACGGAGGCGCCACGACGACCAGGAGGTCGTCGATCACGATCTCGGCCCGCGGCTCCCGCACGTCCGGTCGGTCGTCGAGTGGCGTCACGACCGCCGCGTCGACGGTGATCGAGTCGAGCGTCTCCAGCAGGTCGCCCAGCCGGCCTTCCGGCAGGACCGACCCCCGGAGGATCCCCTCGGCCGTATAGGCCTGCAACAGCAACGGCATGCTCGACACCCCGACGCGTGGAGCGTCACGATGCGCCGCGGACGTCGCGGACGCTATGCCTCCACGGTACCCGCTCGGCCATTCCTTCGTACCCGCGCCGGACCCGCGCCGTAGCGGCGCCGTATCCGCTGCGCCGGTCAGTACCAGGGCCAGGGGACGGCAGGGCGACCCGGGTCGGGCGCCGGAAACCGGCCCTCGTCGAGCAGCCGCTCGATCCGCCGCGCCGTCGCGGCAACCTCCTCGGGCTGGAGCAGCCCGCCCAGCGCAGCCCCGAGCGATCCGTCGAGTTCACGGTGCAGGCGACGCAGGAGGGCGAGCTCGCTCTCCTCGAGCGGGCCGTCCATCCAACCCCACAGGACGGTCCGCAGCTTCGGGTCGGGCGAGAAGCAGACCCCGTGGTCGACACCGTGGATCCGCCCGCCCGGCACCGGCAGGAGATGGCCGGCCTTCCGGTCACCGTTGTTGACGACGGCGTCGAAGAGCGCGATCGGGCGCAGCGCGGGGGCGTTGGCCCGGATCAGCTCGACGACATCGATCGACGGGTCGACCTCGAGCCAGAGCTGGACCATGCCGGGTCCGTACGGGCCGTCGCGCAGGACCGTGGGCGGCACGATCCCCCAGCCGGTCGCCTCGGAGACGAGGCGGGCGGCAACCTCGCGGTAGGCGAGGGTGCCCGCCGGGAAGTCCCACAGCGGCGCCTCGCCGCGGATCGGCTTGTAGGCGCACATCGCCTCGAGTGGGGGCTCGGGCCCGGTCGTCGCCGGCGCGCTGATCCGGCAGAGGAGCGTCACGTTCGAGGCCGACTCGAGCCGCCCGAGGACCTCGAGCCGGCCGGCCCGGAGGAGTCCGTCGGCGGCCTGGGGTTCGAGCGACATGGGGGACGCGGGCGCGGTCACCGGGCGCCGGCCGGTCAGTTCGCGCGGCCGCCGTTCCGGCGCGGGCAGAAGTGGCCGTGCGGATCGAGCGGCTGACCGCACCACGGGCAGGGCGGCCGCCCTGCCGCGACGACCGACCGGGCACGGGCCACGAAGCCAAGGGCGGCGGTCGGCGTGATCCGGACCCGGAGCAGGTCCGGTCCGTCGGGGTCGTCGTCATCCTCGTCGGGTTCATCGACCGGGTCTGCCACGCCATCGGTCATCGCCCGCGCCTCGACGATCACGTCCTCGGTCCGTGGGTCCCAGCCCAGGGCGAGAATGCCGACCTGGAACTCCTCGCTGAGCGGCTCGTCGAGCGGGCCGCTGTCGTCGCTGCCGGCCGGTACCTCGGCCGGCAGCGACAGTCCCCGCTGGCGGAGCTCCCCGAGGAGCGCGTCGAGCCGGTCGGCGAGCGCGGCCACCTGCACCTTCTCGAGCCCGACGCTGACGAGGTCGGTTCCCTGGCGGGCCTGGAGATAGAACGTCCGATGACCGGGCTGACCGACGGCACCGACGACGAAGCGCTCGGGCGGATCGAAGACGAAGAC
>JAJYXX010000218.1 GCA_021801545.1 Chloroflexota bacterium
CGAAGTTGCGCCGGATGTTCTCCTCGGTCTCGGAGCCCTTCTGGTGACCGACGACGACGACGCGCCGGCCGTCGATCCGGGCGAGGCCGGCGACGATCGCCGGGTCGTCGCCGAAGCAGCGGTCGCCATGGAGCTCGACGAACTCCTCGGCCATCGTCGCGAGCAGCTCGAGCGTCCGCGGGCGGCGCAGGTTCCGAGCGAGCTGGACGCGGGCCCAGACGCGCGCCTGGGCGTCGGCCGGTTCCTCGCCGTCGCCGGCCGCACCATCCCGACCGCTCGTCGGGCCACCGTGGCTGTCCGGCACGACCCGCTCGGCCAGAGCGGAGAGGAACGAGAGCGGCCGGAACGGCGCCACGGCGGGGCTCTCGATGAAGGCCGGCGTCGCGCCGGCGGGGACGAGGTAGCGCAGGAGCGCGCCGAGCTCGTGGCGGAGCTCGGCGCGGGGCACGACCCGGTCGAGGAAACCATGGGCGAACAGAAACTCGGAGCGCTGGAACCCCGGGGGCAGCTCCTGGGAGATCGTGCCCGCGCTGACGCGCGCGCCGGCGAATCCGATCAGGGCGTTCGGCTCGGCGATGTTCACGTCGCCGACGGCCGCGAACGAGGCAAAGACGCCGCCGGTCGTCGGGTCGCTGAGGACCGAGATGTAGGGGACGCCGGCCGCCTTCAGGCGCTCGATCGCGGCCAGCGTCTTGACGAGCTGCATGAGGGCGAGCGTGCCCTCCTGCATCCGCGCCCCGCCCGAGGCCGAGACGATGACGAGCGGCAGGCGCTCGGCAAGGGCGCCCTCGGCGGCCCGGGTCACCTTCTCCCCGACAACCGAACCCATCGAGCCGCCCATGAACCCGAAGTCCATGGCGCAGATCGCGACCGGGCGGCCGTCGATCGCGCCGGTGCCCCAGACCGCGGCGTCGCGCAGCCCGGTTGCCATCTGGGCGGCCGCCAGGCGGTCCGGGTAGGGCTTCGAGTCGACGAAGCCGAGGGGGTCGACGGACTGCAGACCGGCGTCGCGCTCCTGCCAGGTCCCGGGATCGAGGAGCTGATCGAGTCGGGCCCGGGCCGGGAGCCGGAAGTGGTGGCCGCAGCTCGGGCAGACGCGGAGGACCTTGTCGAGTTGCTTGTTGAAGAGCATCTCGCCACAGCCGGGGCACTTCGTCCAGAGGTCCGGCGGGTAGGTGGCACGGCGGGGCCGGAACGGCAGGTTGATCGGCATCGGGTCAGTCCGGTACGGGGCTGCCGGCGGGGGCAGCGTGAGCGGCACGGACCGCGTGGGCGGCGCGAGCGGCGCGAGCCATCGGGCCGACGGGCGAACGACTCCGACGCCAGGCAAGGTACGCCGCGCCGGCGAGCGAGAGTGCCGCCGAGGTGAGCGCGCCGCCGACGATCAGGGGTCGCGACAGCGGGACCGGCGAGCTGGCCGGGATGGCCGGGATGGCGGTCGGTGCGGCGGTCGGTGCGGCCGATGCGCCCGGAAGCGCCCGCCAGGCGGCTGGCGATGACGGCGAACCGACCAGCTCGCCCGCCCCGGCCGCCGCCTCGGCCGACCACATCCCGGCCGCCGCCTCGGCGAGCCGGGCCGCCAGGCGTTCCTCGAACCGGAACGACGGGTGGACGCGGACGAGGTCGATCGAGAGGCGGCGAGCCGCCCGCCGGAGCGCCGGCGGGAGCACTGCGTCCGAGGGCGCGTCGGCGGCGCCACGCTCACCGGCCAGGAGCAGCGACTCGAGATAGCGGTCCGTGACGAGCGCCTCGATCTCCGCCCCCTCGTGCCTGAAGAGGATCATCGTCGGCCGCCGGTCTCGAGGTCGCGGGCGACGCTCCGCAGCGCGCGGTGGATCAGGACGCGCACCGCGCCCTCCGAGCGCCCGAGGACCCCGGCGATCTCGGCCGTCGACATCTCTTCGACGAAGCGCAGCACGAGCGCGCGCCGGCGGTCGGCGGGCAGACGGCCGACGGCGGCCCAGGCAGCCCGCGCCTCGTCGCGGACCGCGGCCCGACCCTCGACGTCGAGGGGATCGGCGATCACAGCGGCCGCCTCGAGCGGCAGCTCAGGGTGCCGGCGGCGGCCGCGGTGCTGGTTGGCGACGGCATTCCGGGCGATCTGGAAGAGCCAGACGCGGAAGGTCGAGGCGCCCTCGCCGTCGGCCGGGGCGGCGCGCTCCTCGAAGCGCGGCAGGGCGGCGAGCGCCTGGAGGAACGTCCGCTCGGTCGCATCCTCGGCCTCGTGGTGATCGCCGAGTTCGTAGTAGGCGTAGCTGTACACCTGGGCGAGGTACTTCCGGTAGAGGGCATCGAAGCGCCTCGGGTCGCGGCGGGCGGCCTCGACGAGGGCCCGGTCGCGATCGAGGTAGGCGACGCGCGAGTGCTGCCGCGCCTCCACGGCCGCACCTACTCTCCTAAACACCGGGCGGCCCATCGCGTTACACCGCCCCGGCCAGGCGCAGGTGCCGGATCTCGCCGCTCAGGACGGCTCGCTCGCCCGTCGGCGCGAGGGGATCCTCGACCAGCAGGGCGCCCGAATCCGGGTCCGCCCCGACGGCGCGGACGACCTCGCTCGACCCGTCGGGCAGCGTCAGCCGGACGAGGCGCCGGTTCGTCAGCTGGCGGTCGAGCCAGTCGCCGGCAGCGAACCGCCCGGCGCGCAGGGCGAGCGTCCGCGGCTCGAGGCGCGAGAGGAAGGCGTCGAGCAGGAGGGCGTGGTCGATTGGCCGGCCCCCGGAGGCCTCCCGGAGACTCGTCATCTCGGTCGCCAGCTCGACCGGGAACTCGCTCGCCGGCCAGTCCGCGTTGACGCCGATCCCGACCACGACCTGCGGGTCGGCCGAGCCAAGCCCCCGGGTCTCGCCGAGGACACCGGCGACCTTACGGACGGAGCCCCCGCCGCCGGCCTCGGGAACGCCGGCCGGAGTGCTGCTCCCGGCGATGCCCGCCCGGGCGCTGCTCCCGGCGACGCCCGCCCGGGCGCTGCTCCCGGCGACGCCGGCGGTCTCGATGACGAGGTCGTTCGGCCATTTCAGGCGGATCGCCCGATCACGCAGGCCGGCGACCTCCTCGGCTGCGTCGGCCATCGCGAGCGAGACGATCGCGGCCAGGCGCCAGGCGTGCCGCGGCGCGAGCCAGGTGGGCCGGAAGCCGACCGACAGGAGGAGCGCCCGACCGGCCGGCGCCTGCCACGAGCGGCCTTCGCGGCCCCGGCCGGCCGACTGTTCGTCGGCGACGGCGAGGCAGACCTCCAGGGTGCCGGCGGCGAGCCAGTCGCGGACGATGTCGTTAGTCGACAGGACGGCGCCGAAGCGCTCCTGGCGCGAGAGGAACGGTGCCTCGTCCGCCGGGTCGTGGCCGGGCGTCGCGCCGCCGTCAGGAGACAGCGGTCGTTCCGTCGGCGCCAAAAGCCGCCGCGCGGAGTGAGGCAGTCGCGTCGAGGGTGGCATCGACGGTCTCCGGTCGCTCGAGCTCGAAGGCGGCGTGGAGAGCGCGGACGGCCGTTTCGAGCGCGTCTTCGGCGATCATGCAGGTGATCCGGATCTCGCTCGTCGTGATCATCTCGATGTTCACCCCAGCGTCCGCGAGGGCCCCGAACATCCGGGCCGCGTAGCCCGGGGCGTTCTGGATGCCAGCCCCCACGATCGACACCTTGGCGACGCTCGAGTCGGTCGTCAGCTCCCGGAACCCGAGCTCCCGGGCGATCGGGTCGAGGATCCGCTTCGCCTTCGCCAGCTCCACCCGGGGCACGGTGAACGAGAGATCGGTCGCGCCGCGGTGACCGACGTTCTGGACGATCATGTCGACGTTGATCCCGGCCTCGGCCAGCGGTTCGAAGACGCTCCGCGCGACGCCGGGCCGATCCGGCACCTCGACGAGCGTCACCTTCGCCACGTTCCGGTCGTGGGCGAGGCCGCGGACCTTGTTGCGCTGCTCCACGAGCGGGTCCTCCTTGATGAGCGTGCCCGGGGCGTCCTCGAACGAGCTGAGGACCTCGATGACGACGCCGTTCACCCAGCCGAGCTCGACCGCCCGGGTCTGCATCACCTGGGCGCCCTGGTGGGCGAGCTCGAGCATCTCCTCGTAGCCGATGACGTCGAGCTGGCGGGCATCGGGCACGACCCGGGGGTCGGCGGTGTAGATGCCGCGGACGTCGGTGAAGATCTGGCAGCGGTCGGCGTTCAGGCGGGCGGCGAGCGCGACCGCGGTCGTGTCCGAGCCGCCCCGGCCGAGGGTCGTCGTCTCGGCCGCATGGACGACGGCGGCCGGCGCCGCGGCACTGCCGCTCGCGTCGGCCTTGCCCGGCGCCTCGAGCACGCTCTGGCTGATCCCCTGGAAGCCGGCCACGATGACGACCTTGCCGGCCGCGATCTCGGCCCGGACCCGGCTTGGATCGACGTTCGCGATCCGAGCCTTGCCGTAGCGGCCGTCGGTCGAGATGCCGGCCTGGGCGCCGGTCAGCGAGATCGCCGGGACGCCGAGCGCGTGGAGGGCCATCGAGACGAGCGTCGCGCTCTGGTGCTCGCCGGTCGCGAGCAGCATGTCGAGCTCGCGCGGATCGGGATCATCGGTGATCGCGCCGGCCAGGGCGAGCAGCTCGTCGGTCGTGTCGCCCATGGCCGACACGACGACGCACAGGT
Source organism: Chloroflexota bacterium (assembly GCA_021801545.1). Taxonomy (GTDB): domain Bacteria; phylum Chloroflexota; class Limnocylindria; order Limnocylindrales; family CSP1-4; genus JAKAHU01. Next base: position 4,623 of record JAJYXX010000218.1, read on the forward strand.
CCGACCCGTTCGCGCGCTCGCGGGCGATCCGCCGGGCGACGCGCCGGATCCGGTCGGCGTTGGCGACCGACGAGCCGCCGAACTTCTGGACAATGAGCGGGGCTGACATCGCCCGGCATTCTACCAGCGGCCGGCCGTCGGGCCCCCGGTCGCCCGGTCAGGCGCGGCACCCCGGGCAGGCGTCGTCGCCCCCTCCGCTCAGGCGCGGCACCCGCCGGTCAGGCGCGGCACCCCGGGTCAGGCGTCGTCGCCCCCTCCGCTCAGGCGCGGCACCCCGGGTCAGGCGCGGCGTACCGACCAGAGCACGAAGACCGCGAGCACAAGCCCGACGATGACGAGGACGGCGCTGCCGGGCAGGATGCCGTTCATCGTCTGGACGATCCCGCCGATGATCGCGCCGATGATCTCGAGCGATCGCGAGATCAGGGTACTGAACCCGTGGCCGAGGGCGGTCGTCAGATCTCCCATGCGCTGAGTCTCGCGCGGCGGTCAAGGTCCGGCCAACGCGGCCCCGGTCGCTCCGCGCCGTGCCCCACCCGCTCCGGAGCGGGCCCGCTCCGCCCACTTCGACCGAGGAGCGCGGCGTCCGTTCCTCCGTCGCCTCCCGTGAACGCAGCGCGGCCTGTGTTGCGCCCGCCGCGAAGACCTTTCGATCTCGTACTTCGATCTCGTACTACGAAATCGAAGGAAATGGCCAGGAGGCAGCGGCCCCGGCGGCCAGGAGGCAGCGGCCCCGGCGGCCAACCGGGGCGAGATCAGCCGACCGGGGCGACGCGCGACCGACCGGGGCGAGATCAGACGATCCCGGCGCCGCTCAGCCGACCGGGACGACCTTCGCGCCGGTGTTGCGCGGGCTGACGATCTCGACTCGACCGGGCAGGTCGCGGTCGGCGGCCACGGCCGAGAACGCCGCCTCGATCCGGGTGAGCATCGAGACGGAGTCACTGAAGGCGATGACCGTCGAGCCGGCGCCCGAGAGGCAGGCGCCGAGCGCCCCGGCCTCGCGCGCGGCTCCCACGAGCCACGGCAGCTGCGGGTAGACGGCGGCCCGATATGGCTCGTGGAGTCGGTCGACCGTCAGTGCCCGCAGCAGGTCGTATCGCCCGGTCGCGAGGCCGGCCACACCGAGGGCGACCCGGCCGAGGTTCGCCACCGCGTCCTCGCGCGGCACCCTGTCGGGCAGGACGGCCCGCATTGCCGCCGTCTCGAGACGCAGCTCGGGGATGAACACGACGGCCCGGAGGTCACGCGGCGCATCGAACCGGATCGCCTCGGGCCGCCCGTCGATGGCGCCGACGACGACGAACCCGCCGAGCAGCGCCGCGCCGGCGTTGTCCGGGTGGCCTTCGATCTCGGTCGCCAGGCGGAGCAGCTCCTGGAGCGAGAGGGCCTCGCCGACGAGCACGTTGCCGGCCACCACCCCGCCGACCGTGGCCGCGGCCGACGAACCGAGGCCCCGCGCCAGCGGCACCCGGTTCGTCATCGAGATCCGCCAGCCGATCCCGTCGGGGAGCTCGCCGCGGGCGAGCTGGAGGGCGGCCGACAGCCCGCGCACGAAACGGTTGTCGCGGTCGGCGGTCAGCTCGCCGGCCCCCTCGCCCTCGACGGTCAGCTCGATCCCGCCCCGGCTCCAGCCGCGGACCTCGAGCTCGATCCGGTTCGTCAGCTCGAGCGCGACGCCGAGGCAGTCGTAGCCGGCGCCGAGGTTGGCGCTCGTGGCTGGCACCTCGACGGCGATCCGGCGACCGTCGAGCTCGGCCAGCCAGTGCATCGGCCGGCGGCTCATGACCAGCCCAGCGCGGCGACGACGGCCGCGGTCGTGGGGGCGGCCTCGAGGATCGGACCCACGTTCCGCTCGGCGGTGTGCGGGTCCTTCAGCCCGTTGCCGGTCAGGACGCAGACGATCGTCGCCCCGGGCTCGAGCCGCCCCGCCAGGGCGAGTTTGCGGATGCCGGCCACGCTCGCCGCCGAGGAGGGCTCGCAGAAGACGCCCTCGAGCCGGGCCAGGTCACGGTAGGCGGCCAGGATCTCGTCGTCGGTCACGGCCTCGATCAGGCCGCCCGAATCGTCGCGGGCGGCGATCGCCTTGTGCCACGAGGCGGGATTGCCGATCCGGATCGCGGTCGCGATCGTCTCCGGCTGCTCGACCGGGTGACCGAGGACGAGCGGGGCGGCGCCGGCCGCCTGGAAGCCAAACATCCGGGGCAGCGAGTCCATGATCCCCGCCCCGTGGTAGTCGCGGAAGCCGGCCCAGTAGGCGCTGATGTTGCCCGCGTTGCCGACCGGGATGGCGAGGATGTCCGGCGCCCGGCCGAGATCGTCGCAAACCTCGAAGGCGCCGGTCTTCTGGCCCTCCAGCCGGTACGGGTTCACCGAGTTCACGAGCGTGATCGGGTGGTCGCGCTGCTCGGCCAGCTCACGGACGATCCGGAGCGCGAGGTCGAAGTTGCCATCGACGGCGACGACCCGCGCCCCTGCGACGAGCGCCTGAAGGAGCTTGCCGAGGGCGATCTGGCCCTTCGGGAGGACGACGACGACCTCCAGCCCGGCGGCCGCCCCGTACGCCGCAGCCGAGGCCGACGTGTTCCCGGTCGAGGCGCAGATGATCGCCCGGGACCCCTCCTCGATCGCCTTGGACACGGCGACGACCATCCCGCGGTCCTTGAAGCTACCGGTCGGGTTCTGGCCCTCGAGCTTCGCGTACAGGCTCGGCAGGCCAAGCTGCCCACCGAGCCGGCCGAGGTGGACGAGCGAGGTGAACCCTTCGCCGAGGCTGAGCGACGGCGTGGCGTCGGTGATCGGCAGGAACCGGCGGTAACGTTCGACCAGTCGCGGGCGGCCGATCCCGGTGGCGGACACGGCAATCTCCTCAATCATCGACGGGGTAGAGCGTGGCGTCAGCGGCGGGCGGAAGGAGGGCGCGGACGGCGACCCGGAGCTCCTCGAGCGTCAGCCGCCCGGTCAGGACGGCGGTCCCATCGGCAACCGGGAGGGACATCGCCCCGTCGGCGATCGCTCCCAGCCCGGGCACGGCTGGCGCAGGCGGCAGCGACCCCGGCTCTGCCGCCGGGATGAGGACATACCAGCGGCGCCGGCCCCCGAGCGGGGGAACCGGTACGGGCCGCCCGGCGGGCGCCTGGGGGAGCCCGGCCCACGTACCGCCGAGGCCACGGGCGATTGCGATGAGATCGCCCAGGACCGCGCTGCTCGTCGCGTCGCCGCCGGCGCCCGAACCGGCAACCCGGATCGTCCCGACCGGTACCGCATCGATCTCGAGCTGGTTGAGCACGCCGCCGGTCGCACCGAGCGGACTGACCGACGGCAGCGCGGTCGGCAGAACGGCGGCCACAATCGACGTTTCCGCGCCACCGGTCTCACGCCCGGCGGAGGCGAGCAGGCGGATCGTCAGCCCCAGCGCGCTCGCACCCGCCATCTCGGCCGCGTCGACCCCGGTGATCCCGGGCCGGCCAAGACCGAGCACCGTCGGCGGCCGGCGAACGACCGCGTCCGGGTCGAGCCAGGCGCCGAATGCAAGGCGGGCGAGAATGACGAGCTTGTTGACCGCGTCGGCACCCTCGACGTCACCGCTCGGGTCGGCCTCGGCGTACCCGCGCGCCTGGGCGTCGGCGAGCGCCGCCTCGTAGGAGGACCCGGCCTCGGCCATCGCGGTCAGGATGTGGTTCGTCGTGCCATTGACGATCCCGCGGACGCGGCGCACCTCGTTCGCGGCCAGATCCGCGGCGATCAGGCCGAGGATCGGGATCCCACCGCCGACGGCCGCCTCGAACCGGAGCGGGGCGCCGGTGCGCCGGGCGAGTGACTCGAGCTCCGGGCCGTCGTGGGCGATCACGTGCTTGTTCGCGGTCACGACCGGCTTGCCGGCCCCGAGCGCGGCCGCGATCAGCGTCCGGGCCGGCTCGTCGCCGCCCATCAGCTCGACAACGACATCGATCTCGGGCGAGGCGACGAGGTGGGCCGGCGCATCGGTCAGGAGCTCGGCCGGCAGGCCGCGGGCCCGGGCGGCCACGAGATCCCGGACGGCGATCGCGGCCAGCACCAGCGGCGCCCCATCGGCCGGGGCGAGCCGCTCCGGGAACTCGGCGAAGGCGCTGGCGACCGCCCCGCCGACGGTCCCGCCGCCGAGCAGGCCGACGCGAAGCGGGGCGCGGCTCATCGAGCGACCGTGGGCGCGTGGAACATGCCCGGAATGGTAGCCGACGGGCGGCCCGGGTCGTCGCGCCCGGGCGCCGGTCCGTTACACTCGGGCGCGATGACGATCGATCTCGCTCCGCTCCCCGCGCCGGTCGAGACGCCCCGGCCCCGGCCCCGGATCTTCAGCGGCATCCAGCCGTCCGGCGTGCCGCACCTGGGCAACGACCTGGGCGCGATCCGCAACTACGTCGCGCTCCAGTCCGAGTACGAGGCGATCTACTGCATCGTCGACTACCACGCGCTGACGAGCACGCATGCGCCCGACACGCTCCGCCAGCGGACCCGGGAGATGGCGGCGACGCTGCTCGCACTCGGCCTCGACCCCGAGCGCTGCACGCTCTTCGTCCAGTCGCATCGCCCGGAGGTGACCGAGCTCGCCTGGCTGTTCACGACCGTCACACCCGTGAGCTGGCTCGAACGGACACCGACGTACAAGGAGAAGAAGCAGAACCAGCCCGAGGACATCAACCACGGGCTCCTCGCCTACCCGGTCCTCCAGGCGGCCGACATCGTGCTGTACAAGGCGTCGCTCGTGCCCGTCGGCAGGGACCAGGCCGCTCATCTCGAGCTGTCGCGCGAGATCGTCCGCCGCTTCAACGCGATGTACGGCGACACGTTCCCGGAGCCACAGGCGGTCTTCACCGAGGCGCCGGTCGTGCTCGGCACCGACGGGGTGAAGAAAATGAGCAAGTCGCTCGGCAACACGATCGAGATCCTGGCCGAGCCGGCGGTGATCCGGAAGCAGGTGATGTCGATGGTCACCGACACACGGCGGATCCTGCGCACCGACCCGGGCCGGCCCGAGGTCTGCAATGTCTGCCAGCTCCACCGCTTCTTCGGCGCCGATTACGAGCAGGTCTGGGAGGGCGAGCGAACCGCCCGGACCGGCTGCGTCGACACGAAGCGCCTGCTCGCCGACCGGATCATCGAGCACTACGCGCCCGCCCGGGAGCGCTATCGTGAGCTGATGGCACAGCCGCACCAGGTGGACCGCGTCCTCGCCGAGGGCGCTGAGCGGATCCGGCCGATCGCCCGGGCGACGATGACCGAGGTACAGGAGAAGATGGGCCTGCGCTGATGGACGACGCCCACCGCGCCGAGCCCGCCCGCGCGTCCAACGCGTCGACCGGGGACGCCCGCGGTTCGGCCGGCCAGGTCGTCCTCCAGCTCGGGGCCCGTCAGCGTCGGCTCCTCGACCTCCTCCTCGTCCTGGCCGTCATCGCCCTCGCCTTCGTCGTCGTCGAGTTCGCCTCGACGGTCTTCTACGACTTCGGCGACCTGATCCTGACGTTCTTCCTCGCCTGGCTGATCGCGTTCATCCTCAGCCCACCGGTCGAGCGGATCGGCCGGCTCGTGCCCAGGGCGCCACGAGTCGTCGCCGTGGCGGTCGTCTACCTCGCGCTCCTCGGGATCGTGGGCCTCGTCGTCGCCCTCGTGGCGGCGGCCCTCGTGCGCTCGATCTCCGATTTCGTCGCCCAGGTCCCCGCCCTGCAGCGCCAGCTGCCCGACATCCTGGCGCCGCTCCAGAGCCAGCTCACCCAGCTCGGACTGCAGGTCGACCTCGTCACCGAGGCGAACCGGCTGATCGAGAACCTGGGGGCGTACGCGGCCGAGCTGATCGGTCCGCTCCAATCGGTGGCGGTGGCGAGCCTGAGCATCCTGGGCACGACGCTGATCATCGTCATCCTGTCGCTCTACATCATCATCGACTCGCCGAGCATCCGGGCCTTCGCGATCCGCCTCGTGCCGCCCCAGTACCACGAGGAGTGGCTCGTCTTCGAGCGCTCCGTCTCGCGCTCGTTCGGCGGCTTCCTCCGGGGCCAGGTGACGATGGGGCTGGCCTACGGCCTGTTCGCGGCGGCCACGAGCGTCGTCTTCGGGCTCGAGTTCCTGCCGGTCTCGTCGGCCGCCTCGGGGCTCCTCCAGATGATCCCGTTCTTCGGGCCGTTCGTGTCCTGGGCGCCGCCGGTCCTCGTCGCGGTCTTCACCCGGCCCGACGAGATCCTGCCCACCCTCGCGGTCATGGGGATCGGCTGGTTCGTCGTCATGAACGTCGTCCAGCCCCGCCTGATGCAGGGCGCGATCGGGCTCCATCCGATCGTCGTCCTGGGTTCGGTGCTCGTCGGCTCGAAGGTCGCGGGTGTGGCCGGGGCGGTCTTTGGCATCCCGGTCGCGGCAGTCGCGACCTCGATCTTCTTCTACTACTTCCAGATCTTCGGCGCCGACCGGTCGGTCAGGCAGCGGGCCGCCCGGCTCGTCCGAGAACGGGAGGGGCGCGCCGTCCGGGTTCCGCGCGAGCCGCAACCGGGGGTCGACCGGGAGATCGGCAACCTGCCGGGGGCGTCGGGCGAGACCGGCGGGGCGAACGGCGGAGGGGCGGGCGATGACTGAACGGACCGATCCCGGCGCATCCCCCGAGCGGAGCCGCGTCGAGCGACGGGCGCTCGACCGCGAGCGCGGCGAGCCCGTGACGCCGGAGCGTGGCGAGTCCGCGGCAGCGCGGGGCGGCGCCCAGGCCCGGCGGCAGAGCCCCCGGCCCCTCGACGAGTGGCCGTCGCGGCCGCGGATCCTCGTCACGAACGACGACGGGATCGAGTCGCGCGGCCTGCTCGCCCTGAAGCGGGCCCTCGATCCGATCGGCGAGACGTTCGTCGTCGCGCCCGAGACGAACCAGAGCGCGGTCGGCCACCAGAAGACGCTGATGCGCCCGCTCCGGGTGCGCGAGCGGACCCTGGGCGACGGCTCGACCGGCTGGTCGGTCGACGGCTCCCCGACCGACGCGGTCAGCCTCGCCTTCCTCGGCTACTTCTCGCACGGCTTCGATCTCGTCGCCGCGGGCATCAACTACGGGGCGAACCTGGGCGACGACATCACCTACTCGGGCACCGTCAGTGCCGCGATGGAGGCAGTGATCAACGGCTGCCCGGCGTTCGCGATCAGCCAGGAATACTACGAGCACCCCGATTTCACCCTCGCCGCCCGCGCCGCCGCGATCGCCGCCCGGAACGTCCTCGAGCATGGCCTGTCGGCCGGCGAGCTGATCAACGTCAACGTCCCGGCGGTGCGGGAGGACGAATGCGAGGGGATCGAGGTCACCCGGCTCGGCAAGCGGATCTACCAGGACGAGCTGATCCAGCGGGTCGACCCGCGGGGCATCCCCTACTACTGGATCGGTGGGCCGCCGCCCTCGGGGTTGGCGGTGCCCGGCACGGACTTCCACGCGGTCGTCAACCGCCGGATTGCGGTCACGCCGATCCACCTCGACCTGACCGGCCGGCTGCTGCTCAAGCGGCTGCGGACCTGGCGCTGGGAACTGGGAGACGCGCCCGAGGACGGGTGAGTCCGGGCCTACGCCCGACGCCGCCCCTTCTTCCAGTCGGCGAGGATCTCGCGCGCGGCGTTCGCGCCCGGCCCGCCGGTCACGCCACCACCCGGATGGGCGCCCGAGCCGCACAGGTAGAGCCCGTCGAGCGCCAGCCGGTGGCGCCCCCAGCCGAGGAGCGGCCGCCAGAGGAACCACTGGTCGAGACCCGGCTCACCGTGGAGCGGATGCCCCTCGGTCAGGCCGTAGTCGCGCTCGAGGTCGAGCGGCGTCAGCACCTGGCGGGCGGTCACGAGCGAGCCGATCCCGGGCGCGTAGGCCTCGACCGTCCGGCCGGCGAGCTCGCCGAGCTCGTCACGCCGGGCGTCCCAGGCGGCCGGCCCGCCGTCGCGCAGGTGGTAGGGCGCCCACTGGAGGAGCACGCTCATCACGTGCGTGCCGGCCGGCGCGCCGGCCACGAGCGACGGATCGACGAGCGACGGGATCGTCGCCTCGAGATATGGTGCCTCGGAGACCCGGCCGTACTTCGAGGCATCGAACGCCCGCTCGAGCGCGTCGATGCCGGGGGCGACGACGATCCGGCCACGGAGCCGCTGCTCCTGCTCGTCACCGGCGGCCGGAAAGCACGGCAGGCCGGCGAGCGCGAGGTTGACCTTGGCCACGACGCCGGGCAGCCGGTAGTTGCCGGCCCGCCAGGCCAGGCTCGGGCCGAGGGCGACCGGGTCGACCCAGCGGGTGAGCGTCCGCTTCGGGTCGGCCCCGGAGACGACGACCCGAGCACCGATCTCCTCGCCCGAGGTGAGCGCGATCCCGGTCGCCCGGCCGTCGCGAGACGTGATCGCGACGACCTCGGCGCCGGTCCGGATCTCGCCGCCGGCCGCCCGCACCGCCCCGGCCAGCGCCTCGGCCAGGGCGCCCGGTCCGCCCCTGACGAACACCGTCTGGCCGGCCGCTCCCCCGTCGTTGCCGGCCGAGTCGGCGAGCAGGACGGCCGTCGTGCCGGCCGACCACGGCCCGAGCGCCGCGTACCGGACGCCACGGGTCGCGATCGCGGCCTGGAGCGCGTCGGTCTCGAACGACTCGGCGACGAAGTCGCCGACCGCCATCGGCAGGACCCGCAGGACCGAGCGCGCCCGATTGCGCCCGAGGGCACGGAACGCCCGCCCGAGCCGCAGGCCGAGGAGCGCATCAGCAAAGCCCGGGCTCTCGATGTCGGGCGGCGCCGTCGAGGCGAGGCCGGCGAGGAACCGGCCGAGCGAGCGAACGAGGGCGTCGAACCCGGCGTACGCCTCGGCGTCCTTCGTCGACCAGGCCCGCAGCTCGCTCGCCGTTCGCCCCAGGTCGCCCCAGAGCGTCACCGCCCGTCCGTCCGGCTGCGGCGCGAAGACGCGCACGTCGGGCGCCACGAGCGAGAGACGATGCGTCTTCAGCCCGAGCTCGCGAACGACCGACGGGCGGAGCCGGCCGACCGTGTCGGCGAGGGTCGGGACGCGGACGCCGGGGGCGAGCTCGCTCGTCTCGACCGCACCGCCGACCCGCTCGCGCCGCTCGACGACGAGCGTGCGCAGCCCGGCGCGGGCGAGATAGGCGGCCGTGACGAGGCCGTTGTGGCCGGCCCCGACGACGATCGCGTCGTACGGGCCAGATGAGGGGCGGATCGTCGGGGCGGCCGGGGCGGGCTCGGCGGCCGGGGCGGGCTCGGCGGCCGGGGCGGTCGGGGCGGGCGCCATCGTCATCGTCAGGCCACCTTCCGGCCGCGCGAACGGAGGACTTCGAGGGCTGCGATTCGCCCGTTGGCGCCCATGATCCCGCCGCCGGGATGGGTCGCCGACCCGCACAGCCAGAGGTCGCGGATCGGGGTCCGGAAGCGCGCGTAACCCGGCACCGGCCGGTTGAAGAAGAGCTGCTCGAGGGAGAGCTCGCCCTGGAAGATGTTGCCCTCGCTCAGGCCGATCGTGCGCTCCATGTCGAGCGGGGTGAGGACCTGGCGGCCGATGATGACGTCCCGGATGTTCGGCGCCCGCTCGGCGATCGTGTCGATCACGGTGTCGCCGAACGCCTCGCGCTGGTCGTCCCACGTACCGAGCGAGGGGTCGAGCTTGTACGGTGCGTACTGGACGAAGCAGCTGATCACATGCTGGCCGGGTGGCGCCATCGCCGGATCGACGAGGGTCGGGATGATCATGTCGATGTACGGCCGGCGGCTGAAGCGCCCGTACTTGGCGTCGTCATAGGCCTGTTCCATGTAGTCGAGGCTCGGGGAGAAGCTGATCGCGCCGCGCAGGTGCTCGCCCTCGCCGGGCAGGCAGGTGAAGTCGGGCAGGCGATCGACGGCGAGGTTCACCTTGCCCGACGAGCCGCGGAACTTGAACCGGCGAACCTCCTCCTCGAAGGCCGGGTCGAGCGTGCCCGGCTCGACGAGGCCGAGGAATGTCCGCCGGACATCGACCGACGAGAGGACGGTGTCGGCGTAGATATCCTCGCCTGATTCCAGCGCGACGCCGACCGCCCGATCAGCGCGGGTGATGATCCGGGCGACCGGCGCCTCGGTCCGGATCTCCGCGCCCAACGAACGGGCCGCCGAGGCGATCGCCAGGCTGACGCCGCCGGTGCCGCCCTTCGGGATGCCCCAGGCCCGGAACGCGCCGTCGATCTCGCCCATGTAGTGGTGGAGCAGGACGTAGGCGGTACCGGGCGAACGGACACCCTGGTACGTGCCGATGATCCCCGAGGCGGACATCGTCGCTTTCAGCGGGTCGGTTTCGAACCATTGCTCGAGGAAGCCGGCCGCGCTCATCGTCATCAACTGAACGAAGATGGCCTGCTGCTGCTGGGGAAGCTGCTGGAAGGCGCGGGCGAGACCGGCCAGCGGCAGCAGCTCGCGCGGGTCGTAGCCGGTGAGATCGGGCGGGACGATCGAGAGGATCGGCTTGATGAAGCGGGCCATCTCGACCATCAGCTGACCGTATTCCTCGTACGCCTCGGCGTCGGTCGCCGACGAGCGGCGCAGCTCGCGCATCGTCCGGCCGTGGTCGTTCACCCGCCAGAGATAGTCGCCGTCGAGCGGCGTGAACGTGCCATCGAGCGGCAGGATGTCGAGGCCGTGGCGCGGCAGCTCGAGCTCGCGGATGATCTCGGGACGGAGGAGGCTGACAACGTACGAGGCGACCGAGAAGCGGAAGCCGGGCACGATCTCCTCGGTCACGGCGGCCCCGCCGAGGACGTGGCGCTGCTCGAGGACGAGCGTCCTGAGGCCGGCACGGGCGAGGTATGCCGCGCTGACGAGCCCGTTGTGACCGCCGCCGATGATGACCGCGTCGTA